>JAOTTJ010000392.1 GCA_029864465.1 Gammaproteobacteria bacterium
ATGCTCGGTGTGACGTTCTTCGGCCTGCTGCTCACGCCGATCTTCTACGTGCTCGTGCGCAAGCTCGCCCTGCGTTGCAGCCGACATCCAACGGAGGTGCAACGTGTTTAGGCTGCTGATCCCTGCCACGATCGCGGTCCTCGTGCTACAGGGCTGTGCTGTCGGGCCCGACTACTCGGAACCCGAGACCGAGATGACGGAGACTTTCGTCGAGGCGACCGTGGACACCTATGTTCCGGGGCCTATTCCCGCGGCGCTCTGGCATGGCTTCGATGACGCTGATCTCAACGCCCTTATCGCGCGCGCACTCGCTGAGAACACGACGATCGCGCAGGCGCTTGCGACGCTCAATGAGACGCGTGCTCTGAGCGGCCTGTCGGTTTATAGCCTGTTCCCGACGGTTGGCGTGGGGATCGATGTCCAACGCAACCAGCCGAGCTCCAGTGATCCTTTCATTCCGCCGGGTGTGGGATCGACGGACGTGTATCGGGCGGGCTTCGATGCCGCCTGGGAGATCGACCTCTTCGGCCGTTTGCGGCGCCAGAATCAGGCGATTTTTCAGCGTGTCGAGGCTGACACGGCTGCCCTGCACGCGGTGCGGCTCAGCATCATTGCGGAAGTCGCACAATCCTATTTCTCGCTGCGTGGCGCGCAGCAACGACTGCTCGTGCAGCAACGTAATCTGGATAACCTGGCCGATAACGTCGACATCCTCGAGGCCTCGCTCGAGGCCGGGCGTGGCACGCGCCTCGACGTCGCACGCGTGAAGTCGCTCGAGCGGTCGCTCGCGGCGCAACTGCCGCAGACCCGGGTGTCGATTGCGCGTGCCGAGCAACGTCTCGGTGTCCTGACGGCACAGGGCGTGGAGGACCTGCGCAGCCAGCTCACGGCGCGTCGCGAGTTGCCGATCGTTCCGGATATGGTCCCGGTCGGTACGCCAGAAGACTGGCTCCGACGCAGGCCCGACGTTCAGGCCGCCGAGTGGCGGCTCGCCGAAGCCGTGTCCAGCATCGGCGTCGAGGTCGCCGAGTTCTACCCGAGGCTGGACTTCGCCGGGACATTCGGCTGGACGGGCACGGACGGCGGAGACCTGGGTTCTTCGCAAGCCGAACGCTGGACGTTCGGCCCATTGATATCCTGGCGCATTCTCGATTTCGGGCGTATCCGCCAGCGGGTACGTGCGGCCGAGGCGCGCGCCGAAGGCGCCTATGCCGTGTTCGAGGAGACGCTGCTGCTAGCGATCGAGGAAGCCGAGAACGGCCTTGCGGGGTATCGGGCCGCGAGCCTCACGGCCGAAGCACTCGGTGAGGCAGTGGCTGAGAGCCAGACGGCCAGCACGCTCGCGCGGTTGCGTTTCGACAATGGCGTCGGCGACTATCTGGCCGTGCTCGATGCCGAACGCACGCAGCTCGATCTCGAGGATCAGCACGCCGTGGCCGTGACGAATCGAACGACAGCGCTCGCGGCGCTATACAAGGCACTCGGTGGTGATTTCGCCGCGCCCGGCGGGCCCTGACGCTAGCGTCGAAACAGCACCGTCAGTTGTTGAGCCGCGCCATCGCGCTTGAGCGTGATGGCTGCCGCATCGCCCCAGGCCGCGGCGGCTACCGCCTGACCGAGATCGCGTTTCTCCGTTAGCGCGTTGCCATTGAGGGCTGTCAGTACGTCACCCGTCTCGACGCCGGCCTCACCAGCCGGCGAATCGGACTCGACATAGATGACCTGTAGGCCGTCGTCCACCTGCATTGTGATGACGCCAAGCTCCGGAAAGCGTGGGTAGGGCAGCTCGGGAATTCCCCAGACGTAGTCGCCGACGCTCGCGCGAACGAAGGTTTCCGCATCCTCAACCTCTACCGGTAGGATCGATACGGCGCTGCGGCGGTCGGTTTCTGGCAGCTGCCTGACGATGCCGAGCTCGTAGAGCACGTGCCCAGTGCCGGCCAGTACGACGACGGTCCGGTTCGGGTATTCACGCAACGCGGCCGCGATTTGGCTCGCCATTGCTGCGTCTCGAGCGGACTGCGCAGCGACGAGCGCATCGAGCTGCTCGGGCGAGAGGCCGCCGTGCACGGGGCTATCGGTCTCGAAGAACGCTTGCACGAGGGCCATATGGTCTTCCGATGCCGGAGCGACCGGGAGTTCCTCGGCAGCCGAACCCGCGTGTTCATCGACAGGTTCTCGCAGTGCGATCATTGGGATCGCGTGCTCGCGCGCGAACAAGAAGATTTCTCGGTAGTAGCCCCAGTGGTATCCCCAGACGCGGTACCAATCGGCTGTATCGATGAACGCTTGTTCGTCGAGGTCGCCGCCGATCCAGGCATCGAGCGCGGCCTGACGGTCGACGGGAAACATCTCTAGACCCACGGCAAGCTCGACGTTCGCCGCATGCAGTAGCTCGAGCACGCGCAGCTGTACGGCGTGAAACTCGTGTCCGGTATGTTCCTCGCCGACAAGCACGACGCGGTTGCCGCGGATTTGTGCTGTAAGCGTCTGGGGTAAGATCAGCTCGTCCCGTGAGGTATCAGTTATGGCATCGACACGGACGCTAGTCTCGCGATCAGCTCGGGCGGGGTCCCCGATCGGCAGATTTAGCAGCTCTTCTTGGCTATTGGCTATGCTGAGGCACAGCAAGTAAAGGGATACGATTGATATCGATTTGGCGTGCATGGACCCGACCGCTCTTCGAAGTGTCAAGTTTACGTCATCAGCGGCGCACACGGAGCGGGGAGTCGTCGATGCCAGCCAGCGGCACGATCGGCAGCGCGCCTGGCATTCTGTCTCAATATCCGATTGTGCGAGGCCCGACCATTGAAGGATCAACGCCTATATCCGACCCGTCGCTTGCAGCCTGAAAGCCATTAGACGTTGTCGCTAGAGCGAACGTCTTAGGATCGCCTGGGTCTGGAGCGGCTGCCCAATCGACAGGATCTTCGGTGACCGAATTGCTGTCCGATACGCTCTTGAACCTGGTGCTTCGCGCGTATCTAGCAAGTGACAGATTGGCGCCGAAT
>JAOTTJ010000394.1 GCA_029864465.1 Gammaproteobacteria bacterium
CCATCCCACGTCAGGGTTTATCGCCTACACGCCCCCGGGCAGTATCGAGCGCGGCCGCGATCTCGTGACGACCGGTGGCAGCGGTAAGACCGTGCCTTGCATGGCCTGCCACGGTGTGGATCTCAAGGGTATCGGCGACATCCCGGGAATCGCTGGCAGTTCACCGGTCTACACGATTCGTCAGCTCAACGACTTCAAGACCGGCGACCGTGCGGGCACGCTTGCGGCGCTGATGCGACCGACGGTTGCGAATCTGACAACCGAAGACATGGTCGACATCGTCGCGTATCTCGCGACACTCGATCCCTAATCTTAAAGACCCCTTGTCTAGAGATCGATCGCGCGGCCCGGCAGTGACTGCCGGGCCGCCGTCTCTGCGTGTATCCGCGCCGTGTCGAACAGCGGCACGTCGACATCGCCGGTATCGAGCAGCAGACCGATCTCTGTGCATCCGAGAATGATCCCCCCGGCGCCTCGCTGTGCGAGGTTCCGGGCAATCTCCTGAAACGCCACGCGCGATTCGGGTAACACGTCACCCTGACAGAGCTCCTCGTAAATCACGCGATGCACGAGCGTGCGCTCCTCCGCCGACGGCACGATAACTTCGATCGCGTCGCGCTCGCTGAGCCGCTCCTTGTAGAATGGCTCCTCCATCGTGAATCGCGTGCCGAGAAGGCCGATCGACGAAAGCCCGGCGGCGGATATCTCAGCCGCGGTCGCATCCGCGATGTGCAGCAGAGGGATTCGAATTCGGCTCGCGATCTCTTCCGCCACCTTGTGCATCGTATTCGTACAGAGGACGAGCAACTCGGCCCCGGCCGACTCCAAAACGGCAGCCGCGTCGCCGAGGGCGTGCCCGGCCTCGTCCCAGCGTCCCGCATGCTGCAGAACTTCGATGTCGTGAAAATCGACGCTCGCGAGCAGAATCTTTGCCGAATGCAGGCCGCCTAGCTCAGCGTTCACGGTCTCGTTGATGATGCGGTAATACGAAACTGTCGACACCCAGCTCATGCCGCCGAGTAGCCCGATCGTCTTCATTCCGGCGGTGAAATCAGAAATTAACCTGATCCCGGCCTTTGAGGCTCAACATCGCACGTGCCTCATCGGGTGTGGCGTGCTCGAGCGACAGGCCTTCGAGCACGGTGCGGATCATTCGGACCTGCTCGGCGCTGGATTCGGCCAGCCGGCCCGGGCCGCCCCAAAGCGAGTCCTCGAGCCCGACCCTGACGTTGGCTCCCATGGCGGCACCGATTGTTGCAAGCGCGATCTGCTTGCGGCCTGCACCGAGAATCGACCACTGGTAATCGCCGCCGAACAGACGGTCGGCCGTGCGCCGCATATGCATGAGGTCCTCGGGATGGTTACCGATGCCGCCGAGGATGCCGAATACGCTCTGCACGAACAGGGGAGGCTCGACGAGGCCGCGGTCGAGGAAGTGCGCGAGGTTGTAGAGGTGGCCGATGTCGTAGCACTCGAATTCGAAGCGGGTGCCAAAATCCCGGCAGGATCCCAAGATGCGCTCGATATCGGCGAACGTGTTGCGAAAGACGAGGTCGCGGCTGTTTTCGAGATGCGCGCGCTCCCAATCGTGGCGAAACTCCTTGAAGCGCCCGAGCATTGGGAACAGGCCGAAATTCATCGAGCCCATGTTCAGCGAGGCAAGCTCGGGCTCGAGCGCGAGCGCCGGCTTGAGGCGCTCGTCGACGGTCATGTGCGGGCTGCCGCCGGTCGTCACGTTGATGACCGCATCCGTTGCTAGGGCGATCTCGGGAAGGAACTGCTTGAAGATCGCCGGGTCCTGGCGCGGGCGGCCGTCCTCGGGGTCGCGCGCATGTAGATGCAGCACGGCTGCGCCGGCTTCAGCCGCAGCGATGCCGGCCTCGGCGATCTCCGCGGGCGTAACCGGCAGATAAGGCGACATCGACGGCGTGTGGATCGCACCGGTCGGCGCGCATGTAATTATGACCTTGTTGCTCGTAGCCATTGCCGTGCCTATCCGCCAAAGCGTGGCTCGGCCACGCCTTTGATACCGAGTCCTGTAACGCGAAACAGCGAGCCGGCGCCGAACTGCGGTTTGATGTCGACGCGGAATCGGTCGTGCACGGCCGGATGTTTCACGCGCGCCATCGAGGTCACGTAGATTTCATCGAGCGCCTCGCCGGCGAACATCACCGACGTGACGTTGCGCACAGGCATGCCGATGCGGCGCTCCACGTTGCCGTCGGGATCGTAGCGCACGAGATCGCCCGAGATGAGCTCGGCGTTCCAGAGGCAGCCCTCGGCATCGATCGTCGAGCCGTCGGGCACGCCTGCGACATCTTTCGTGCTCGCGAACACGCGCCGGTTCGATGCGGTGCCCGTTTCGATGTCGTAGTCGTAGGCCCAGAACTCGTCGACGAACGTATCGGCGACATAGAAGATCTTGTCGTCGGGGCTCCAACAGGGGCCGTTCGTGCAGATGATTCCGTCGGCGAGCTTCGTGATCGACAGGTCCGGGTCGAGGCGCCAGAGGCCGCAGATAGCGAGCTCCTCCTTGTCGTCCATGCCACCGGCGATAAACCGGCCGCGCCGGTCGACCTTGCCGTCGTTGAGCCGCGTGCGCGGCTGGTCAGCCTCGACCAGACTGATGAGGTCTAGCGCACCGTCATGCGGATCGAAAAAATAGAAGCCGTCATCGAGCGCGAGAACGAGCTTGCCATTCTGCCTAACGGCCAGTGCGCCGACGTCGTGCTCCAAAGACCAGTTGTCGACCTTGCCCGTGCGCGGGTCGAGACGCCAAATCGACGGATTGCCGACCCGCCGGCCCGTGCCGTCGAGCCACCAGAGCACGCCGGTCTCGGTATCCCAGACAGGGCCTTCGCCCAGGTGGTTCTGGCATTCGAGGAGGTTTTCGATCTTATAGGGCATGGGCAATGGCTATTCCGGGGCGGGATCCGACGCACTTTACCCCGAAATGTATCGGTTTTGCTCACGGGTCCCTGAACGCGCTTGCCAG
>JAOTTJ010000393.1 GCA_029864465.1 Gammaproteobacteria bacterium
AAGCGACCGACGGCGTCATCTAGTTCGTCAAGATCTTGAGCCCTGAGTTTATCTTCCAGCTCCTTTGCCGCCTGTGCCAGTGCCGGCGCACAAAAGGTCGACGCGCTGCCCTTCAGCCCGTGAGCAAGTGCGGCCAGCTCGGTCCCGTCGGCATTCGCGTGAAGCTCGATGAGCTTGCCGCGACGTTTCTCGAGCTCGTCGGCGAACGTACGCAAAGCGCCCCACAAACTGCCGCCCGGCAGGCCGCGCTCGAGCTCGCCGATAGCTGCTTCGTCGACGGCCGGCAAGATCAAAGGTAATGATGTCATCATGCTCATATCGTACTGGTTGATGCTGAGCCGGCTCGCGCCATTGCTACCGGCCAGTTGCTCCGCCTTTCGTGCGTTCGCAGCCCTTATATTACGTAGGCAACCTCGCTCAAACCGCGGACCACTTCGCATATGCGCCTTCCCAAATTCGCTGGTCGGGTTCAGATACCAATATCGTGCTCGCCGCGGTTCACCTGCTCGCGAAGCTCGATGAGCTCCTCGGCATTCAAGACCAGCAGGTTCACGAGCTCCGGGTCGAATTGACCGCCGGCTTCATCCTCGATCATCCTGAGGGCCTCGCTGTCTGTTAATGCATCGCGGTAACAGCGCTTCATCGTCAGCGCATCGAACACGTCAATCAGGCCGACTATGCGCGCAGAGATTGGGATCTCCGTACCGCTCAGTCCGCACGGGTAGCCGCCTCCGTCGAATCTCTCGTGATGATGTAGAGCAACCTCCGCGGCAAGGTCGAACAGAGCCACACCGGAGCTGCCCAGTATTCGTGCGCCGTATTCCGGATGACGTCTCATCTCCTGCATCTCTGGCTCCGTTAGCTCGCCAGGCTTCTTCAGAATCGAGTCCGGGATGCCGATCTTACCCACGTCGTGCATTGGCGCGGCGTGGCGTAACATCTGGCAAAACGTTTCGTCGAGCCCGAGCAAGCGGCCTAGCCGCTCCGATAGGATCCCGATCCTGACGATGTGCTCACCAGTGTCCCCGTCCTTGAACTCCGCGGCTCTGGACAAGCTCAGAAGCGCCTGGTGATATGCCTTCTCCAGACGCTCAACTGTGTCGCCCAGAGAACGGACGGTCTTGTTGAGATCCCGACCGTAGAGCTCGAGCTGCGCCCGTAGCGCAACGTTATCGGCTGCCATAGCTTCAGCGTTACTCTCCTCGATCAATAGATAGCCGGCGTTAGTCATTACGCACACTCCGTGTTGATGTGATAGGCAGGATCCAGTAGTCGACCGATACGGTCGATCAGTTCCAGCGGGCTGAACGGCTTGACCAGATAATCATCCGCCCCCAGGCGTGCCGCCGCTTTGCGGTCCCCCTGCTCAGCGCGCGCAGTGAGCATGACCACCTGCGTGCCCTCCAATGCGGGGTCGCTCTTGACTGCGAGACATACATCGTGACCGCTAAGCTCGCCGGGCATTACGACATCGAGCACCAGCACGTGTGGTCGAAACGTGCGCGCGAGCTCGATGGCGTCCTTGCCGTTGCCCGCTTCGGCGATTTCGTACGAACTGGCCCCGAGCGTCAGGCTTATGAGACTTCTGAGCTCGGGCCGATCGTCGACGATGAGGACGCGCTTACGCACGGTCGAATCGACGTCCGAGTTGTCGCACAGCAGGTGCTCGACGCGAGCCGCCAGTTCGCTCGGTGAGAAGGGCTTCGGGAGAAACGCATCCGCGCCGAACTGCTCGCAGACGCGATGGCTGCCTTTGATCGCCTGGCCACTCAATATGAGTACCTTCGTTCTTTGAAATCGGGGGTCCGTCTTGAGCTCCCAGCAAACGCCAAAGCCGTCGAGACTCCCGGGCATCATAAGATCAAGGACGACGAGATCCGGTACCTCGATCCTTGCCTGGACGAGTGCACCCTCTCCGTTCTCTGCATGCCTGATTCGGAAATTCGTCTCGCCGAGGGAGAGACTGACGAGTTGACGAAGTTCCGGCTGGTCATCCACGACTAGTATCGTTTTCATCGCTTTCCTACCTCTGGTTGCTAGGGACCTGCACGGACCGCCAGCTCATTCGGCCTGCCGGGCGAGCCATGGCTCGCCAGCGGCGCCTCTGCCGCGCTGGCGCAAGTGCTAACTGCATCGAGTTGACAAAACGTAGATCAGAAAATATGATATAAACAGTAAATCTAGTAAAAATGAAATTTATGATATTTCTGCGCATGGGTCAACCAAGGCGCGGCCGTTTTGTGAACCATGTCTCAGGATGATGTTTACACGACTCGGGAGGCCGCCCTACGCCTCGGCGTGTCCCTGCGGACAGTGCAATTGTGGGTTGAAAGCGGCACCTTGCCAGCGTGGAAAACCCTGGGCGGGCACCGTCGCATCTCGCGCGAGGCCGTGGACCGACTGGTTCGCGAACAGGAGGTTTCCTTAGAAATCGAGGCTGCGGATCAGCGGTTGACGATCCTGGTCGTCGAGGATGAACGGAGTCTGCAAGAGCTGTACGAGCATACGCTGGGCGGCTGGGATCTGCCGTTGGACATTATCACTGCGGCCGATGGCTACGAGGGGTTGCTCATGATTGGCGAGAAACGTCCCGATCTTCTGATCACCGATCTCAGCATGCCCGGCATGGACGGTCTTCGGATGATTCGCACACTAAAGTCGGCGCCGGAATTCCGCGATCTCCAAATCATTGTCGTAACCGCACTCGATGACACCGAGATCGAGGATCGCGGAGGTGTGCCGGAGGGCGTCACGGTATTCCGCAAGCCGATCCCGTTTGCGGAACTGGAGTCGATCGTCCGCGAGCATTACACCGGAAGCCCTTGACCGGGGTGGCCTGCCCTATACTTGCCCCACACCAGAGTGCTTCAACGTGCTCTAACGTGCTTTCGGCACTGTGGACGCCCTGCCGACTATCAATACTATCAACACGTTATCACTAGAGTTTAGCCTTCGGTAGGCAGGGGCCGGAGGTTCAAATCCCCTCACCCCGACC
>JAOTTJ010000395.1 GCA_029864465.1 Gammaproteobacteria bacterium
AATGGGGGGGTGCTGTGAGAGCCATTCGTGAGAGATGCGGACTCGTAATCGCACTATTCTTTGCCACGCTGCCCGTGGCAGCGCACCACAGTCAGGCGATTTACGATCGGGCAAACACGATCACGATCGAAGGTGTCGTGACGGACTATCGATGGACCAATCCCCACACCTACTTGTACGTTGAGGTGCAGGATGACGCGGGCGGCACCGTCGTGTGGCCGATTGAGGGGCAGGTTACCGCGATCCTGAGGAGACTCGGCTGGGACAGCGACACGTTCGAGCCGGGAGACCGCGTCACCGTCGTTGCCCATCCGTCACGGGACCCCGCGAGGATGATGGCACTGCTGTCCTCGGCCGAGAAAGACGGCGTCACGTACGTCGGCACTACGGCGGCGCTGCCGGGCCGCGGGCCGGCACTGCCCGCGGCGGATAGTCTGGCGGGGATTTGGGAGGTGCCGGCGACACCGTTGATTCGTTCGTTCAGCGAGCCGTTCTCGTGGTCCTTGACGACTAAGGGCGCGGAAGGCCTCGCAGCCTACGATGATCGAACGATGAACCCTCAGCTGCACTGCACACCGCGAGTCGCGCCGTGGCTCATGATATTTACGGGCGTGCACAAGATCGAGCTGGGAGACGATATCATTTTCATCCGCACCGAGTACGACACAGTCGACCGCGTGGTTCATATGAACGTTGACTCACACGAGGGGGCTGAAGTCACGCATCAAGGACACTCGATCGGCTGGTGGGAGGGCGACGTTCTCGTCGTGGACACGACGCATTTCGCGGATAACAACAGCGGCAGCGCTCGCGGTATCCGGTCGGGGTCGCAGAAACACCTCGTAGAGCGCTTCGAGCTCGATCCCGATCGAAGGCACGCGACTTACCGCTTCGAGCTCGAGGATCCGGAGTACTTGGCGACGCCCGTCACTGGGGAGTTTCAGTTGGCGTATCGACCCGATCTCGATCTCTTGCGGATCCGCTGCGACGTGGATACCGCGGGCCGGTTCATCGTCGGCGAGTGATTTGATAACAGTATCGGGGCATTCCTATCTGCGGAGACTGTGGGACTGCACCCGAATGACCGAAACCGGCCTCGATAAAAAGGCAGTCCATTGACGATAATTGGCGAACGCTACGAGGGGACGGCTTGCTCATGAGTCGCTTATTTCCTCTGCTGCTCACTGTCTGCACCGCGACGGCTTGTGCGCAGCCTTTTGGCCTTGACGATCTGAGTGGAGGAGAGCTCTTTGCGCGATTCTGTGCCAGTTGCCATGGCGAGTCGGGACATGGGAATGGGCCAGTCGCTCGGACATTGAACACAGTCGTGCCAGACGTCACGCGGCTTCGCGAGCGCTACGGGGAGTTTGCGGCCGACGATATCCGCCAGATCATCGACGGGCGTTCCCTCGTTGTGGCTCATGGAACGCGTTACATGCCCGTTTGGGGATATGAGTTCTGGGTCGAAGAAGGTGCTGACGTCACGGCCGAGCGCGAAGCGCGGGTCCTCATCGATCGCATCGTGGAGTATCTACGCACGGTACAGGAGTAATGATTAGGGCCTGCCGCAAGCTCGTTGAAATCTAGAGCGCCGGGAGTCCGCTTTCGGGGGGGGTAACGCTGCCGTCCCCAGTCGCGTAATCCCAGCACGATCCGACGGGCCGCTCGTGTCCGAGAAAGCCTACATTCAGGACAGATAATCAATTGATATTTCGATAGTTTTTCGGGACAGTACTGGATATTTACACAGTATCTGGAGCCGCTCATGGAAGCGCCTGCGTACACGCATTTCCGGTCCCATCTGGAATCCCTGGAAGCCGAGATCACCGAGCTCTGGGGCCATATCAATGCGGCCGAATGCCGTTTTCTCGAGCTGGTCGCGGAGTTCGACCGGCGCGAGGGCTACGTCTGGCACGGCCTAGCGAGCACGGCCCAGTGGCTCAACTGGCAATGTGGCATCGGCGCGGTTGCCGCCAGAGAACGTGTGCGCACGGGCAGGGCGCTGGAGGCGCTCCCGTCCATTCGTACGGCGTTTCGCGAAGGCAGGCTCAGCTATTCGAAGGTTCGCGCGCTGACGCGTGTGGCCACGGCGGAGAACGAAAGTCTCCTGCTCGAGATTGCGCTCGATGGCACAGCGCAGCACGTCGAGAAACTCGTACGCCAGTACGCCCGCGTGCGGCGCTGGGAGGACGCAGCGCGCGTACAGGCGCAGCACCGCGAACGTTATCTCGATTTTTACTACGACGAGGACGGTAGCCTGATCATCAAGGCGAGGCTGCCGAGCGAGGTTGGCGCCCTCGTGAGGCAATCCATCCAGGCGGCAATGGACGTCGTCGAGCGGTCCGCGAGCGAAGCAGAAGACCCGGATGAGATTCAGACTCATTCTAATGTTTCAGCGGAAACATCCGCGCCCGATGATGCCGCCTTACGCGTCAGCGAAACCGTCCGCGAGAGAACCGACGATCCGATCTCAGCCCGGCGCGCCGATGCGCTCGTGCACGTGCTGGAGCACTTCGTGGGCTGCGATGCCGTTGAGTGCGACCCGGCCGCGGACCGTTATCAGGTCGTCGTGCATATCGATCAGTCGCTACTCAGTGAACGCCACGACCAGCAGTCGGCTGATACGCTGACCGCTACGTGCTGTGAGATCGAGAACGGCCCGCAGCTCGCCGTGGATACGGCGCGACGTCTAGGCTGCGACGGCACACTCGTCGGTCTCGTGCAGAGCGCAGCCGGTGAGCCGCTGGATATAGGCCGCACGTCACGTGCCATCCCGCCGGCCCTCAAACGCGCGCTCAACGCCCGCGATCGCGGTTGTCGCTTCCCGGGCTGTACGCACAAGCACTTCACAGAAGGGCATCACGTCAAGCACTGGGCCGATGGCGGTGAGACGAAGCTATCCAACCTCATCACGCTGTGTACCTTCCATCATCGCCTCGTGCACGAGGGCGGTTTCGGCTTGACGGCGACCGACGATGGTCT
>JAOTTJ010000396.1 GCA_029864465.1 Gammaproteobacteria bacterium
TGTGGCGCGTAAACGTGGGGATTGGCGTCCGCACCGATCAACGGGATGATCTCCGCGCGATCTCCGACGATATTGGCAACGAAGCTGTAATAGGGATGCAAGGTGATGCCGACTCGAAGCCCGGCGGCCTGGGCAGAATTTGCCGAGCCGGCGAGCAGAAATACGGCAACGCCGAGGAGCTTGAGCAGATTCAAACTGAGCCAACGCATGAGCTACTCTCCAAAAATCCGATTCACTTCCTGTTCCCCGCTGTACGGTACGACTTCTCGCCAGCCGCGCAGGATCAAGCCGTCGCGAAAGCCACTCTCCGGCATCTCGACGTGATTCTGATCATTCCACCATATGACGATGGCATTGGTATTCGTAAATCCCGCATGGACGTGTCCGATAACGAGCAGAAAGGACCCTTGCCCCGGTAGTTGGCCATCCGTGCCGAGATACATGGTGGAGCCCTGCATTTCGCCCTCCGGCAGCGGCTCGTAGAGCGTCCACTGCAAAGAGCCGTTCTGCTCCCAGCTCGTGTCCTTGAAAAACGGCGGTAGCAGGAAGTCCTGGAAGTCCTCCAGGCTCGGCCAGCGAAACTTCTCGTCCGGGGCGTTGTAAGCGTTGATATCGTCGTAGATGTACGGAATCTCCTCCGCGACGGAGTACAGCGAGTTGTAGATCGCCTGGTCGGCGCCGGTCAACGTCGCAAACGCACTGACTTGCCACTCGTAGATTGCTTCTGCGTCGTCAGTCTGCCCACGCTCGTTCACGTAGAGGCCAAGGATCCCGACGACCAGCAGCGTCACGGCGATGAGCCAGACGCCTTCATAACGGCTGCCGGCCGGGCGCACTAGATAGGTCGTGGTAGCGCTCACCTGCAGGCCGCTAAGGAGCAGTCATCTCGGTGGCCTTGACCCAAAGCACGGCGTCGAGCGATAGCTCCTTGCCCTGATACTCGAGGCCATCGTCCAAATCCAAGGCGCAGATCCCCCACCAACCGGCCTTGGGCAAACCGATGACGATCTGTCCCTGAGCGTCGGCACGGATACTGAGGGTGATGAACGAGTCCTGGGGCGCGGCCACCTTGCCGTTCGGATCGAACTGCAGCTGCTCGATCTGCGGCTCATGGTTCAGATACTCGATCTCGACCTCCGCGTGTGGCACCGGCTGACCGTTTGCGACAACGACCGCGCGAAACACGCCTCCGACCCAGTTGGCGTAGGGCTTGTCGAGGGGCACGATCTCAACCGGCAAGCCGACTGGTTCGTACCAGCTGCCCGGCAAGCCGCCGACGTTGATGACGGTCTTCGTGATCTGCTGGATGTATTTGTCTTCCTGCGATTCATAGAAGGGTGCGGGTCGTAGCACGTAGGTGTAATCGCCCAGAGAGCGCGTCACTCTTCTCGGAGGATGTGCGACATACGCGGCGGCTTGCGTGTCGACGCCGGCCCAGGTGACCGGCTCCAGGTACTCCGCGAGGTCTGTGACGTTGCGTTCCGCCTCGGAGCCGCGCTGGCTGATCACGTAAAACGCCTCGGGCTCACCCATGTCCATCGTGTAGCCATTGTTGAACGGATGCGAGAACACCAGCGCCAGCGGGATCTGGCGCGATTCCTGGAGCGCTGCCTCGGGGGTGTACAACAGTTGGAAGTGCGCATCGGCAGAGCTACAGGCAAGCACGCCGAATACTAGAGCCAGCCGGCCGACTCCCCCGAAAACCACGGTGCCATCGGGATTATTCTTCAATATCGCGGCCATCGATCTGAATAACATGCCCGTCACCGCCTTCGAACTCGACGCGAAAGCCCACGTCGGGCTTGGTGAAAGTGAAGTCGCTGCGGTCGCTCATAGCGCCTTCGATGAGAACCTTGCCTGCTTCATCGAGCACACGCATCGGCACGCCGACGGCCGTGCCCCCGTCGCTGAAACCGCCCTCGCAGGTAATGGTGTTATCACCATTGTCGTAGCAATCGCAGATCGCATTGTGAGCTTGGACCCGCGCAGCCAGGCCGGCGAGAAGCAGCGCGATGACTACCAACTGTCGGTTCATTTGCACGATCTCCTTCAAGCCCGTAACTGTGCCCGGCAGGCGACGATCGACCAGCTCTCGGCTTTGGATCAACCGCGTCGTCTGGCGCGGACCAGCTCAGAGTATACGGCGCGCAGTATCGCCTCCCAACCCATCGTAGGCATTTCTGAACGGTTATTTAACAGTTAATAACGGCGCTTTCTCGGGAGTGCACGACGCTCTACTTTAATCAGAGCCCACCCTGTCTGAGATGTTCTGACGACGTCCAGGCTTGACCGCAATTCGGTGAGAGCTGATGGGCTGCTGGTAAACGCGGGCAACACCGGGAAACCGTCGCTATTCCGGTGCTCCGATGAACTGGGGACGGAGTAGATCGAGCGCTCTCAATTCAGCCGAAGGTCTGGCGAACTCTCTTATGTTGCGGCAAGGGTCAGCAGTAAACGCCAGACGGGTTCTCCATCGTAAGCCGAAACTGGTGGACCCATTAAGGTAGAATTTTGGACAAAGGCCATTTTTTGGGCAACTGCTCGAGAGAGCAGCGACATAAGCTGTTGTTTGGTAAGCATGCCCCGGTAGCTCAGCTGGATAGAGCGTCCGCCTCCTAAGCGGAAGGTCACACGTTCGAATCGTGTTCGGGGCACCATTTCTATTTTAGAGCCAAGATAATTGGAGGCGCTCGTTCGCGGGACCGATTGAGAATCAGTAGCTGGTGTTTGACGAGCATTGACTCGACCACAATCGAACGACGACCGCCCGGGCCAAGTAGGCGGGTGGTGGTCACGATCATGCGTACGAATAACTACGGTTTCTGAGGGAGCTATCAGTCGTGTTCTGATTGCGCTGCGTTGGGCTGATCTGAGGAACAAATGTGGCCACGTTCAAGCCAATGAGTACCTGCTATGGAGCATTTCCGAGGGTGGACAAGCATTCGGCACGTCGATGCCAGCGTTTAAAGACGTCCTTTCC
>JAOTTJ010000397.1 GCA_029864465.1 Gammaproteobacteria bacterium
TCGATCCCAGATTCGGGCGATAATCGAGACTGAACATCACCATGGGCTCGCTACCGGCCGGCAGACCGCTACCGGGATTCAGATAAATGTCGGTGTCGTCTGCCAATGCTAGCGTGGCGAGCAAGAGGCCAGCGAGGAAATGAACAATCCCTTGATATTTCATAGTACGTCCCCGATCAGACAGTGCGCCGCAGCGTGCGGGCTGTTGGACTCAGTTCTTTGGAACTAGGACGATCAGCCCTTCAACAAGCTGGGCGCGGCCTAGTCCTTCTTGAGTGCGATCGAACGTGGCGATCAGTTGAAACGATGCAGCCGAGAACTTGTCGACGCTCGATTCGAGCACGCGCGGCGGCGGCTTATCAGGCGGCGTCAAACGTTCGATACGCGCGCTCAAATGTCCGGCTGCCACCTCATCGGCTACGAAACCGGCAGGTACTGCAACCGTATAGAGGTTGCAGCCTAGTTCGCCCGGTGTGCAGTTGCTGAAGCCCGCTCCGCCGATGACAGGCGTCGAGGCGGGCGAAGCGATAATGGCTTCCGTCAGTGCTTGGGTCGCTTGAATCGCGGCGAACCGCGACTCCTCGTTCTGCGCCATTCGCACACCCATCGTGCTGGAGCGCATCGAAGAGATACTGACAACACTGATGACGGTCAGAAAGATGAGTGCCGTGATTAACGTCACCCCACGTTGGCGGTTGCGGCTTCGATGAATCATTGCTGCCATTTCGTTCAGCTCCTGAGCTTGCGCAAGCTCGCCATGTTCTTGAGACCGACGGTGACCGAATAGACGCGGCGGTAAAAACTATCGGCGGGGGTATAAGCGGGTGCGTTGCTAATCTGATAGGTCTTGCCATTGGTATAGCGCATATCCGGGTCGGCGCTGCGGGCGAGCACAAAAACTCGTGCCGTAACTGCCGTTTGCATCTGAACTAGCGTCGGATTAGCCAGATAAGTATTCGGTTCACCGTCCCCGTTGGTATCCAAGCCGAATTCGATCTGCAGATCCTCGATGCCTTGCGCCAAGCACTCGGTGGTCATGGTGGGTACTCCGCCGTACTGCAGAACCTTGCGACATAGCGTTGGAATTCCGTCGCCCGCCACGACGGCGAAGTTGCGCACATAGTAGATACTCGGGCGATATTCCCATTCGGAGAACGGCGCCGGTATGTTCACTGCGGCCGGGATGGCCTCCGGCTCCCGGTAAAGCAGTCCAAGCGTCCCGTTGGTGCGCATGTAGACCGTATTGGCACTGACAGGTGCCGCGGCCCGCGCGCCCGCAACGCGCTTAACCGCGATCACGTCGGTTCCAGGTGCGATCTCGGCAGCAGCTACACAGGAAAAGCTGGCATTGGCGGCTGCGCCCACGGCATTGTCGACGGTCGTCAGCGCCTGGGATTGATCGGTGGCTGGTGTGACGGTCTGGTAGATCCAGTTGGGCGTGGCCGCAGGTCCACAATCCGTGGCGACGGCGAGACTGCCGTCCTGGACGATCGCGCCTGGCAGCACCAGATCCGCCCAAAACCCGGCCATGCTCAGATCGTTGACGAGCTCTCGAACGGCTTGGCGTGCATCGTCCTGCATGCGCATCACGGTCTCGTCGCGATCGAAGCTGCGACGGTTTTCCACGAAAATCGTGATGATGGTGCCGCCGAGCAACAGGCCGAGCACCATGGCGATCATGAGCTCGACCATAGTGAATCCCTGCGATTCTTTAATGCTTCGTTGAGTGTTTCGCATCGTTCTAGATCGTAGGGTCGATAAAACTTTGCACGACCGCCAGGCGTCGAAACGCATTGTTGGGGCCATACAGACCGGTGCCCGTACCGCAGTTGTTGAATCCCGGATTGCTGATTTCGGTCACGTCGCGCCAGACGATCGTGACGACATAGGTGCCGGCTACGGCTCCAGCCGGACCCGTAATGCAGGCCGTAGGCGAGACGAGTCCGCCCGTGCCGTTGCCTCCGGCTGTTTCCATTCCTGTGTCGAGCACTTGCTCCCACATCCATAGGCTATGCGTGGCAAACTCGACCGCGGTGCAGTTGACTCCGGGCGCGTCGCAGTCGGGCGCAGGTTCGGCGCCGAGCGAGCCTCTGCCGAGCGTTCCTGCCGCCAGATAGGTTTCGAGCGCCGCCTTATTGGAGCGCATTTCCTCGAGCAGCGTGTAGGCCAACTCAGCAGCTGCGGATCGCTGCACCGACTCGAAAGTCGCACGCTTAGCGAAGGCGCCGAGACCGGAAATACCCAGCACTCCGATACTGAAGACCACTGTCGTAATGAGGACTTCTATCAGAGAGACGCCCTGTTGCTTGCGGTAAGGTATGCAGTTGCGGCGCATGGAGATGCTCTGACTGACTAACTCAAATGACACTTGGGCAAACGGGCGCGCTGCCGTCCATTCGCTTACGCGAGATGCGAGGACGCCCGCTCATATCGACGATCGCGACTCTCGCGTGCGCGGAACCGCGCTGATCGCAAAACGTCAGCTCGCCGGTGTTGTTGGCGACGGTGCCGGCCATGGCACGACCGTTAGGCCTGAAGATCAGCGCATTGCCGAATTGAGCCGTCGTGATACTGGGAACCTCTATCTGGGTCACGGCGCGGGCAACTGCTTCGCCGGCATCCACCTGACCGTCCGCGTCCGTATCGACAAATACGATCCAACCCTCGTGCCAGGCAACGGCTGCGCAGCTGGCGCCGTTGTCACTCGGGCACATCGTGACGCGCACGTTACGTGTGATGGCTAAATCGCGTGCTAGGTGCATGCTCGACAAGAATTCGTTCGCAGAGCCAATCTGATTGGAGTTCATTACCACCGTGGTGAATGCCGGCACGCCAACACTGAGCAACAGCGCGCCAACGCCCATCGTTACGAGCAGCTCTGCAAGAGTAAATCCGGATTGTGAAGTGTCTGTTGCGTTCATGTGTCATCCCAACCAGTGCAGGCGACATGTGCTCGTCTGGAGT
>JAOTTJ010000398.1 GCA_029864465.1 Gammaproteobacteria bacterium
GCCGCGAAAAACCCGAAAGTTCGATACTGCAGGCCTCGGCGGGATCCAGGGCCCCCAGGATCGCGAGATCTGCAATGGTCATCCGGGCACCAGCGAAATACGCGGACTCGCCCAGACGTTCCTCGAGAACCGGCAAGTAATTGCCAACGAATCGCAGACCGTCCTCGATCGACTCTTGGCTGATCGAGGCACCGGTCATCGGTGCAAGCACGCGGTTGAACACGAGCCGCCCGAAGGCCGGCACGAGCAAGCTCGCTGCGAAGTCGCACCACTGGTCAACTAGCGCCTGGGCGTGTAACTCAGTCGGATACAGATCGGACCCGTGCTTGCGGCACAGGTACTTCATGATCGCGTTGCTTTCGAACAGATAGAATCCGTCGTCGTCGATCGCAGGCACCTTACCAAACGGATTGACCGCGAGGTACGCGGGCGCCGGCTGCTCACCCGAGCGCAAGTCGACCGCGACGGCTTCGTACTCGAACCCGAGCGCATTCGCACACATAAGGACCTTGTTGGCGGCCCCCGACAGCGGGGCGCAGTAGATCTTCAGCATCGATGAGAGTGCTTTGCAGGGAAGGCGGGGAACCAAGTCGTTTCGAATCTTACCTATGTTCCATGGGGTTCTCGAACTGCGTTGCGTATCAGGCCCATTACGCAGCGCGCCGCAACGCCGAGCCCGCGCGTGGTAATATCTGTGGTCCGACCAATTTGGTAGGACCAGATATGGCCAGACCCACACGCACGCGCAGCGAGACGATCGCCGCGGAGTTGCGCGACGACATCCTCCGCGGCCAGTACCGGCCGGGCGAGCGGCTACCGTCGGAACGCGACCTTGCCGCGAGGCATGCGACGAGCCGCGGCACCGTCCGTGAGGCCGTCAAACGCCTCGATCAACTCGGCCTCGCGGATATACAACCCGGCGGCGCGCGCGCCGCTGCGGTGCAAGGATGCTCGCTCGATGTGCTCGGCCCACTGTTGGCGCTCGAGCCGACACCCGACCCGGCCCTCGTCGATCAAATCTTCGAGGTGCTCGGTGTGCTCATGCGCTTCGCAGCCGAGGCGGCGGTCACTCATGGCGAGGCCGAGAAACTAGCCGAGACCCGCAGGCTGATACGCAAGCTCCGCACCAGCGCGGGCTCCGCCGACGCGGGGGAGTCGGTCGCGGGACTGTTTCGATCCCTCGCCGATGCGGCCGATCATCTTGTGCTCCGGCTCATCATGAATGGCCTGCGCGGTCAGGCGCGTGAGCACATCCGCAAGACGTGCGATCCCGAGTCCATTGACCCGGTGGAGCTGCGCAGAATCGCACGCGATCTCGACACAGCGATCGACAAGCGCCGCCCGGCCGCAGCCGGCGCGGCGATCGAGCGGCTGTTCGATGTGCTGCGCAGGCACGCCGCTAACCGGCAAGCCAGCGTGGAGCCCCGGCGGAGGGTCGCCTCATGATCCGGCGTAAGGCGCTGTTACCAATCATAGTCGTCGTAGTCACCGGACTCGGCGCCGTGACGCTGCTCGCGACGAGCGAGCGGCTAGCCCCGACGCAACCCGAACCCGTGCCGCCGAGCGTGCGCGTGCTCGACGTGGAGCCTAAACCCGTACAGATGGTCGTGCACGCGCAGGGCACCGTGCTGCCGCGCATCGAGACCGAGCTTGTTCCCGAGATTTCCGGCAATGTCGTCTGGATCTCACCGAACCTCGTCACTGGTGGCTACTTCGACGTCGACGAGCCACTGCTGCGCGTAGACGACCGCGATTACCGTAACGCCGTCGAGCGCGCGGGCGCGAGCATGAGCCGCGCCGAAGCCGAGCTCGAGTTCGCAGAATTCGAGCTCGGCCGCCTCGAGACGCTCGAGACGAGCGATCTCGTGAGCCGCTCGGCCCTCGAGTCGGCAATGCGCGAGGCACGTGTCAACGAAGCTGGGCTGCGCGACGCACGTGTCGCACTCGAGCAGGCGGAGCGCGATCTCGCACGCACAGAGATCCGCGCACCGTTTCGCGGCCTCGTGCGCAGCGAGCAAATCGACGTAGGCCAGTTCGTCAACCGCGGCACGTCGATTGCAAGTCTCTACGCCGTCGACTACGTCGAGATCAGGCTGCCGATCGCCGATCAGCAGCTCGCCTATCTCGATCTGCCGCCGACGCCGCGCGGCGAGCTCGAGGCAGACTCGGCGCCGTCGGTCCGTCTCTATGCCGATTTCGCCGGCCGTCAACGCGAGTGGCAGGGCCGTCTGGTCCGCACCGAGGCCGAGATCGACGCGCGCAGCCGTATGGTGCAGGCCGTCGCGCGCTTGACGGCGGCCGATTACACCAACGCCGATCTGCTGCCGCCCGTGGGCCTGTTCGTGCAGGCCGAGATCCAGGGACGCTCGGCCGACAACGTCGTCGTACTGCCGCGCGGAGCGATTCGCAACGAAAACCAGGTACTCATCGTAGACGCCGAGAACCGGCTGCGTTTCCGCACAGTTACCCTCTTGCGCGTCTATGGTGACGAGGCGTTCATCAGCGACGGCCTGAGCGCCGGCGAGCGCGTCTGCATCTCGCCGCTGCAAGCTGTCGTCGATGGCATGCGAATCGTCCCGATCGAGGGAGCGGAGTAACGGTGCGTCGCATTATCGCCTGGTTCGTCGGCAATCCCGTCGCCGCTAATTTGCTCATGATGCTGCTCATCATGGGCGGGCTGATCTCTCTGAGTCAGCTGCGCCAGGAAGAGTTTCCGCCGATCGACCTCGGCATCGTCAGTATCACCGTGCCCTATCTCGGCGCCGCGCCGGAGGAAGTCGAGCGCGGCGTCTGCATCCGCATCGAGGAGGCGTTGGAGGGTACGCTCGGCATCTATAGGATGACCTCGAGCTCTCTCGAGGGCGCATGCAACGTGCTCGTCGAGCTAGAACCCGGGGCCGACGACATACAGGCTTCGAACGAGATCAAGAGCAAAGTCGACGCGATCTCGACTTTCCCTATC
>JAOTTJ010000073.1 GCA_029864465.1 Gammaproteobacteria bacterium
ACGATGTCCGCGCCGGCCGCGACTCCGAAGCTGCTCTCGATACCGCTCGTGAGGATGAACGCGTACGTCGTCTGCGGGGCGAACGGCACGAGCGGGACGATCTCGAGCACGCTGCCGTCGGCGCCGACAGATGTGCTGACGCGGACTTCGTAGTCGATGCCGGGCTGCAGCGGCACGTTGTTCGTCGCATCCAGCACGAAGATCGTCTCCGTGCCGCTCGGGGCGGCGAAGTCGAACGGAATCAGAGTCGCGGGGTCGAGCGGCGCGTTGAACGGTGCGGTGATCGCTGCGGTCGTTGAGAAGCCGTCGAGCGTGTTGACGGCCTCGGCCAGCGGGCTGGTGATCTTCTCGGGCACGGCCAGCGTCGGGCCGGTCATCGCGACGACGGGGTTGTAGATATCGTTCGGGTAGGGGCCGACGTCGACCGGCGGCGCGTAGAGCGCGACGAAGCCCTGGCCGCTTGGTGCCGGTGCGGGTGTGAACGCGATCGCGGCCGGGCCGCTCGACGTGCCGCTCTCGCATCCGGCGAGGACGAGGAAGGAAACTGAAAGCCAGGCTAGGCGCTGCATAGTGACGGCTCCCCGACGCTGTCGCATCTTCTTGATCGTATGAACCGTGCCGCCCCAGGGCCAGGCACGTTTTTCGCCAATGTAGTCGGCACAGCACGCGCCGGCAAGTGACGCAGCGCCTGCAATCTGACCGGGCGCGACGCGTCGGCCGGCCCACGTTCACGTACAATGCCGCGCAAGCCCTTGATTCACGGAGTTGCTGTTGAAGATTGCTGTGCTGTTTGGCGGCACCAGCGCCGAACGCGACGTCTCGGTTGCGAGTGCCGCCCAGGTTGTCGACGCCCTGCGCCGGGGCGGGCACGAGGTGCTGGCCGTGGAGACGAGCCGCGGCGTCCTGCCAGCCGCGCAGGAGCGTGAGCTGTTGAGCCAGGGAATCGACCGGGCGCCGCCAGCGGATCTCGAGGAGGGCATCGGCAAGCTGCCGGCTGTTGTCGGCTCGGGTGGGCTCAAGGACGTCGACCTCGTATTTTTGGCCCTGCACGGTGGTGCCGGTGAGGACGGCACGATTCAGGGCGCGCTCGATCTCGCCGGCATCGTCTACACGGGTAGCGGTACGCTCGGCAGCGCGCTGGCGATGGATAAAGATGTCGCCAAACGCCTGTTTCTCGCCGCTGGCGTGCCGACACCGAAGTGGCTCATGACTCCGGTGGAGCCCGCGCACGTGGTCGAGCAGCTCGGCCTGCCCGTCATCGTCAAACCGAACAGCGAGGGGTCAACCGTGGGTCTGACGCTCGTGCGCGAAGAAGTTGCGCTACCCGCAGCGTTGGACGAAGCCGGCCGTTTCGACGCCGAGGTCATGGTCGAGCAGTACATTCCGGGTCGTGAGCTCACGGTCGGCATTGTCGACGACGCGCCGCTCGCAGTCGGCGAGATCGTTCCATTGACGGGAGAAATCTTCGATTACACGGCGAAGTATCAGTCCGGCGCAGCTCATGAGATCTTTCCGGCCGATCTGCCAGATGGGGTCGCCGAGCGCGTCCAGGCGCTCGGACTGCAGGCACACCGGGCCTTGAAGCTCGCAGCTTACAGTCGCGTCGACTTTCGCATGGACCCGCAGGGCGGACTCTGGTGCCTCGAGGTCAACACCTTGCCTGGGCTGACGGCCGGCAGTCTGCTGCCGCAGTCGGCCGCGGCAGCCGGGATCGGCTTCGATGAGCTATGCGAGCGGATTTGCCGCGCCGCCGTGTCCCGCGCGCCACGCGCCGAGCCCTAGCGCCAGCCACGCAGCCATGAAAGCCGTTCCGCCGAGCGGAGCGGCGGCGCCGAGACTCGCCGGCGCCCCGAACGTCGTCGCGTAGATGCTGCCGCAAAACAAGGTGATGCCAATGACGAGCAGCCAGCCCGCGGCGCAGAGCAGCCTCGAGTCCGGCGAGCGATCCGTCAGGATGGCGACCGCGACGAGACCGAGACCGTGATAGAACTGATAGTCGATGGCCGTGCCAAACGCGCTGCGCGTTGCAGCGCTTACCTCGGGGCCGAGCCCATGGCTGGCGTAGGCGCCCAGCCCCGTGGCGAGTAACAGTGTCGCGGCACCCAGGCTCAGAAAAATTCGGCTGATTGTTCGCATTCGTCTGACCTCTTCGATGACGCACGCATATGTGACAGACTCCCACGCCTGACAAGACGATTGGGAGACCCGACGGACCATGAAGCTCTACCATTATTCCAAAAGTCGCTCCACGCGGGTGTTCTGGTTGCTCGAGGAGCTCGGACTCGAGTATGACGCCGAAATGCTGCCGTTCGACTCGCGCGCATTTGGCCTCGCCGATCATCTGGAGATCGAGTCCTACGGGGAGCTGCCAATTCTCGTCGACGCGGCATCTTCGATGAGTGAGTCGATTGCTGTCGTGACGTATCTCTTGGATCGCTATGGTGAAGGACGCCTGGAGCCGGATCGTGCGTCCAATGATTACGGCCCTTTCTTGGAGTGGATCCAGTTCGGTGAGCGCTCGCTCATGGACCCGCTCTCGCAACTGTTGCAGCACGCCGTCCTGCTGCCGGAAGCTGAGCGCGACCGGGCCGTCGCCGACCGAGCGCGGCGTGTGTTCACTCACAATGCCCGGTCGGTCGACGAGGCGCTCGAGGGAAAGAGCTATCTCGTCGGTGATACATTTTCCGCAGCCGACATCGTCATCGGCTACGCGCTGTTCCTCGCCGACGACAACGGTCTTTTTCCTCGCGGACTCGATAACCTGCGCGCCTATTTCGAGCGGCTCAGCGAGCGCCCGGCCTTCAAGCTGGCGACAGCGAGTTGATGGTGGGCCCGGTAGGACTCGAACCTACGACCAAGGGATTCACTTGGACCCACCGTTTCCAATGGGAGTGGACTATCTCTTCACCCGCAGCACGCGACTGCTAGGGTGCGGGACGCTCTAAGCCTGTCATTAAGAGCACTGAAGCTCTCAGGTAGTCTCTGCACCTTCCAGCGGTGTACCGCTGGCTTGGCTCAGGGTTGCCGGCGACGATCGCTACGGTTTCCCTGAATTCATCCCGTCCACTTCACGCCTTTCGACGCGAAGGCACCTATCGATGAGTCCCCTGCTCTAACCAACTGAGCTACGGGCCCGAACCCGAGATATGGTAACACCAGGCCGATCGCGCCGCGCTCGTCGATGGCGCTTGGCTTCGCTATTAGGCCGAAAATCGGCTGTCCTGCGACCGATCGGGCCGAGAACTTGACCCGGGTCACGCTCCCGGGCCGAGCCGCTTGCGACAATAGTCCATTGCAGGTCATTTCGGGC
Source organism: Gammaproteobacteria bacterium (assembly GCA_029864465.1). Taxonomy (GTDB): domain Bacteria; phylum Pseudomonadota; class Gammaproteobacteria; order Steroidobacterales; family Rariloculaceae; genus JAHEEM01. The sequence goes on from JAOTTJ010000073.1 coordinate 3,311, forward strand.
GCGCCCGTATGCTCAAATCACCAATTCCGATCGGGGAAACCGTTCGTCTCTGCTCGCTGCAGAACCTCAAGGTGCTGGACACGCTGCCCGAGGAGCGCTTCGATCGCATTACGCGGCTCGTCGCGCGCGTCTTCGACGTGCCGATCGCATTGGTGAGCCTCGTGGACGTGGACCGGCAATGGTTCAAATCCAGGCACGGCCTCGATGCGGAGGAGACCCCGCGGGAGATATCTTTCTGCGGTCACGCAATTCTCGAGGAGAGTACTTTCGTGGTTCATGATGCGGCCGAGGACGGGCGCTTCGCTGATAACCCCCTCGTAACGGGCGAGCCGAAGATCCGCTTCTATGCGGGCCACCCGGTCCACTCGCCGCAAGGCACGCGTATCGGGACGCTGTGTCTTATCGACCGCAAGGCTCGAGCGTTCTCGAGCGAGGATGCCGCTAACTTGAAAGCATTCGCCGAGATGGTCGATCATGAGCTATCGCTGCTTGCGCAGACAACGAGCGACGAACTCACTCGCATTGCCAATCGACGCGGTTTTGCTCAGATCGCGAACCACATGCTCGCGCTGTGCCACCGTCATGCTAAGCCGGCGACGGTCATCGGCATCGACCTCGACAAGTTCAAGGTCATCAACGACACCCACGGCCACGAGGCCGGCGATAAAGTCCTCGAGCGATTTGCGGCGCTGCTCGTGAAGACCTTCCGCGACTCTGATGTCGTCGCGCGTTTCGGCGGCGACGAGTTCTGCGTCCTGAGCAGCTACGCAATCGCGAGCGAGATTCGGGCGCGGCTCGATCAGCTGGCCGAAGCCTTCTCCGCCTCTGCGCTGAAGGGTGAGTTCCCAATGCTGTCCTGGAGCGCCGGCGTGGCGGAATATGATCCCTCCAAGCCGCCAGATCTCGAGGCCTTGCTCAGCATGGCGGACGCGCACATGTACGCGGTCAAGCAGGCACTCGCGGCCGACAGGGCCTCGGGCGTGCGCTCAGTCATCTAGACGCCGGCCCTGGCTCGCGGCGCAGTCCTCGGGCCCGACGTCCCGGCCGGGCGCGAGGATCCCGGTACGGCGGCCGTAAGACCGGCCCGCTGACGGCGGCCGGGTCCATCCCCTCGAGATCCTCGCACCCCGCTTGCTGCGGGCACGATTCTGATTGCCGCATCCGCGCTCGCAGGATACGCGCGTCTAGCGGTGCCCGCGACGGGACGCTACGCTTGGGATCGTGGAGCCCATCTCTGACTTGCGCATAACGAACGCGATGTCCAAACCCTGCGCCAGTCTTTCATCGGCGCCGCGCTACTCTTCGCTGAGCGCGGAAGATTCTCTGGGAGGAAATAGAAAACATGAAACGCGTAACCATCATCACGTTGCTGATACTCGCCAGTACCCTGTCTAAGGCGAACGCCCAGTCCTGGCAGCCCCCCGCCGAAGCCGATCGTTGCCCCTCCCAATGGGGGGCCGGTGACGAGCGCGGTTCGGCTAATCACATGGGTACTGCCAGCGTGCTGCGGGCCGCTCGACTGATACGCCAGGGCGAGGTCGTCGAGCTCGGCAACGAGCTACACAGCGGCATACCGCTCGGTTCGCGCCACTTCGATATGTTCGTCAAGCCGACCGCGATGAACCCCGCCAGCAACCGTAGAGGTTCGAACGAGGAGCTCGTCGTGACGGAGCTCGGTCAGGTGGGAACACAGCTCGACGGCTTCGCCCATCAGTCGATCGGCGACACGTTCTACAACTGCTTTCGCGTATCAGAGGTACAGACGCGCGATGGATTTACGCGGCTCGGTATCGAGAACGTCGGCATGCTCATGACGCGCGGCGTGCTGCTGGACATCGCCGGCCTCAAAGGCGTCGAAATACTCGACGAGGACTACGCGATCACGATCCAGGACCTCGAGCAGGCTCTCGAACAAGCCGATCTGACGTTGGAGCCCGGCGATGCCGTGATCGTCAACACCGGCTGGGGACGGCTCTGGGAGCGCGACGTCGAGCGCTTTCTCGGCCCGGCACCGGGCTTGAGCGTGGCCGCGGCCGAATGGCTCGCTGCCCATGACCCGATGATCGTCGGGGCCGACAACCAACCCGTCGAGATTCAGCCGAATCCCGATCCGGCCGTTTCACTCCCGGTGCATCAGATCATGCTCGCCGTCAATGGGATTCATATCCTGGAGCGGCTGCGACTGGAGGAGCTCGTAGCGCGCGAGGTCTACGAGTTTGCGTTCGTCATGCAGCCGTTGCGTATTCGGGGCGCGACAGGCTCGACCGTCGCACCGGCCGCGATTTACTGAGGCGCAACCAACGCAGAGCACGTAGGACGCCAGCTCGAACGACGGAGCGAACCGCGCCATCGGCACGACTGCCGTGGCCTGCGCCTACAGGGTGCCCGGACCTTCGCGGTCCGGGCGTCTGGCGAGTCAGCCGAGTTCAGTCTTCGAGTAAGAAGCTACGCAACTGATCCGAGCGCGATGGGTGGCGCAGCTTGCGTAATGCCTTCGCCTCGATCTGGCGAATTCGCTCGCGCGTGACGTCGAACTGCTTGCCGACCTCCTCGAGTGTGTGATCGGTATTCATGTCGATACCGAAGCGCATGCGCAGCACTTTCGCCTCGCGCGGCGTCAGCCCGGCGAGCACGGCGTGCGTGGTCTCCTTGAGGCCCTCGGACGTCGCGGAGTCGACGGGGGAGGAGATCTCCGCGTCTTCGATGAAATCGCCGAGATGTGAATCCTCGTCGTCGCCGATCGGTGTCTCCATCGAAATCGGCTCCTTGGCGATCTTGAGGACCTTGCGCACCTTGTCCTCGGGCATGTCCATTCGCTCGGCGAGTTCGTCCGGTGTGGGCTCCCGACCCATCTCCTGCAGCATCTGCCGCGAGATCCGGTTGAGCTTGTTGATCGTCTCGATCATGTGCACAGGGATGCGAATCGTGCGTGCTTGGTCGGCGATCGATCGCGTGATGGCCTGGCGAATCCACCAGGTCGCATACGTCGAGAACTTGTAGCCTCTGCGATACTCGAACTTGTCGACGGCCTTCATGAGGCCGATGTTGCCTTCCTGAATCAGATCCAGGAACTGCAGTCCACGGTTCGTATATTTCTTGGCGATCGAGATCACCAAGCGCAAGTTGGCTTCGACCATTTCCTTCTTTGCGCGCCTGGCCTGGGCCTCACCCATGGAGATCTCGCGATTGATGTCCTTGATCTCGCCAATCTGCAGGCACGTCAGCGACTCGAGTTTCTGCAGCCGCTTCTGGGCTCGCAGGATGTCGTCCTTGAGCTTGGCGAGTTGGGAGGAGTGCTTGCGTTTGGCGCGGATGTGCTTGTCGACCCAGCTCAGATTCGTTTCGTTCTTCGGGAAGCTCGCGATGAAGTCCTTGCGCGGCATCCTCGCGTCGCGCACGCACAGCGCCATGACCTGACGCTCGAGACTCCGGATACCGTTCACGGTATCGCGCAGCGAGGCGACCATGGCTTCGAATAGCTTCGGCGCGAGCTTGATCTCCATAAACTCAGCGACGACGCTGCGCACTGCCTTCTGCGTCGAGGCGTGCTTGATGCCGTGCTTAAGGAGCATATCGACATAGCGTTTGTAGAGGCGGCGAACCTTCTTCATGCGCTTTGCAACTTCGGCGGGATCCGGACCCGTATCGGGGGGCTCGTCCGAGTCGTCGTCGGTCTTCGCATTCGGGTCGGCGATCTGTGCGTTCGGGTCGATGAAGCCGACGATGACGTCCTGCAGGCGCGTCTCGCCCGCCGTGACCCGGTCATAGCTCGTCACTAATAGGTCGATGGACGGCGGAAATTGCACGAGCGCCGCGCGAACTTGATCGAGCCCTTCCTCGATGCGTTTGGCAATACGGATTTCGCCTTCACGCGTCAATAGCTCGACAGTGCCCATCTCGCGCATGTACATGCGCACGGGGTCGGTCGTACGGCCGAACTCGCTGTCGACGGTCGCCAGCGCCGCGGCCGCCTCCTCCGTGTCGTCATCGCTCGATACGGCCGAGTCCGAAAGCACGACGGACTCCGCGTCCGAGGCTTTCTCGTAGACCGTTATCCCCATGTCGTTGATCATGTTGACGATATCTTCGATCTGCTCGGGATCGACGATCTCGCTCGGGAGATGATCGTTGACTTCGCCGTACGTCAGGTAGCCTTGCTCCTTGCCTTTGGCAATGAGCAGCTTCAGCTGCGACTGGCGTTCGTCTTCCTCGGGGAGTTTTACAGATGTCGCTTTTTCCATATTCAGACCAGCGTCCTCGCTCTAACAGACCGGCGTAAGATTAACCAATTATCGTATCCCAATTCCGGGGCCCGTTCTAGCAACAAATCCGCAAGAAATAGACTGTCATGCCTCGGGAAAGCCGGATTGGCGGCTGCTGGCAGCCTGCAGCTCGCGGATTTCGGTCTTTTCCGCATCGCTCAAGCTGCTGCCCCGCGTCAGCAACGCGCTCAAACGCTCCCGGCGAAAGGCCGCGACGATGCGCTCGGCGCAGTCGCGCAGTACCTCGGCAGCTGCCGCCTCGTCATCGAGTGGTGCGGCCGCTGCAAGCTGCCCGAGGTAGCGCCCTTCGGCGTCGTGGCGGAAGCGCTCGAGCAGCCCAGCGGTATTGATTTTGGGTTCGGCAGCCGTAACTTCAAGTACCTGACACAACAGCGTAATGCCGGGCTGATCGACACGTTCCAGGCCGTCGATCGGACCGATCTGTGCGGCTGCTTCCGGGTGGTGCACAGCAAGGGTCAGAGCTTTGCGCACGAGCGTCGAGCGCAGCGTGCGGGTCGGAGTCTGCGCGCTCGCTCGAGGCGCGGGAGCGGGCGGCGGCGCATCGAGGAGCGTGCCGAGCCGCTCGGTGGACGTGCCGAGCCGTTCGGCCAGCTGCTCGAGGAGCCTATCGCGGTAGACGCCGTCCGGAAGCTGCGCGAGCAAGGGCTCGACGAGCGCGGCCAGCCGCGACTGGCCGTCGGCGCTGCCGAGATCGACGCGCTGCGCGAGTTCCTCGATCACGAAGTTCGACAGCGGTAACGCGGCTGCGATGAGCGACTCGAAATGCGCCTTGCCTTTCTCGCGAACGAGCGAATCGGGGTCGTGGCCTTCGGGCAGCAGCAGGAAGTGGATTTCGATCTTGCCGCCGGCCATCGGCAGCGCCGTCTCCAGCGCCCGCCACGCGGCCGCTCGGCCAGCACGATCGCCGTCGAAACAGAACACGACGCGATCGGCAAGCCGGGTCAATCTGCGGATGTGCTCGGCCGTCGTCGCCGTACCGAGCGTCGCCACGACGGGCTCGATGCCGTGCTGGGCGAGACTTGCGACGTCGAGGTAGCCCTCGACGACGAGAATCCGTTCCGGGCGGCCCTGCCCCTGGCGGGCTTCGTACAGTCCATAGAGCGCCTGACCCTTATGGAACACGGGTGTTTCTGGCGAGTTCAGATATTTGGGTTCACCGCTGCCGAGTACTCGTCCGCCAAAGCCGAGCACGCGTCCCCGTGGATCGCGAATCGGGAACATGATGCGGTCGCGGAAACGATCGTATTGTCGGCCTTGCTCGTTCTTGATCACGAGCCCGGCGTCTCTGAGATGCTCGATGTGAGCCGGGCTGGTGCCCAGCGCTTTGAGCACGGTATCCCAGGCGTCGGGTGCGTAGCCCATGCCGAAACGCGCCGCCGTCTGACCGTCGATGCCGCGTGCTTTGAGATAGTCGATTGCCGTTTGGCTATCACGCAGCGTTTGGCGGTACAGCGCATCGGCTTGGCCGAGCAGATCGAACAGATTGTGGGTCGGCGCACGTTCCTCCGACGTCGTCGTTTTCGGGACCGCGACGCTGCAGATGTCTGCGAGTGCCTCCACTGCGTCGAGAAACTCGAGATTGTCGTACTGCATCAGAAACCCGAGCGCGGTGCCATGGGCGCCGCAGCCGAAGCAGTGATAAAAGCCCTTCGTGGGGCTGACCGTGAAGGAAGGTGTTTTCTCGGCGTGGAATGGGCAAACGGCTTTGTATTCGCGTCCCGCCTTCGTCAGGGACACGCGATTGCCGACGATCTCGACGATGTCCGCTCGCGCGATCAGATCGTCGATGAAGCTTTGCGGGATTCGCTGGCTCATTGCAGCAACTTGCGCCTTGGTGGTGCTCGCAGGCTAGCTCTGGAGACCCACTAGCATACCAGCGCAACCGGACGCGCCCGCGAGCGGAGGTCGCTTGCGCTCAGCCCGCGGTCAGCCGCGCGCGGACGAGCTGGGAAACCTGGCCCATGTCAGCGCGCCCAGCGGCGTTTTTCTTGATTTCGGCCATCACGCGGCCCATGTCGCTCGGTGCAGTCGCGCCCGTGTCTGTGATCGCCGCTTCGATCAGAGTCGTTAACGCCGCCTCGTCGAGCGGCTCCGGAAGGTAGGTCCGGATCACGTCGATCTCGGCAGTTTCCTTGGTCACGAGGTCGTTGCGTCCGCCGCGCTCGAACTGAATGATGGCGTCCTGGCGCTGCTTGACCATTTTTTCCAGAATGCCCAAAACGGTTCCGTCGTCGAGCGTTTCACGCGAGTCGACCTCGCGCTGCTTGATCGCCGCCATCACCATGCGCAAGACTCCCAGACGCGCCCTGTCGCCGGCCTTCAGGGCGGCCTTGACGTCGTCCTGAAGGCGTTCCTTCGTCGAGGACATTGAGCGGGGGATTAGTAGAGTCGCGTGCGCCGCGCGACCGACTTCGAGCTGCGCTTCATGTGGCGCTTGACCGCAGCCGCTTTTTTTCGCTTTCGCTCTTGCGTCGGTTTCTCGTAATATTCGCGACGGCGAAGCTCCGTCAGGACTCCGGCTTTCTCACAGGCACGTTTGAACCGCCGCAGAGCGGCATCGAAGTGCTCACTTTCTCTAACTCGAACGCCTGGCATTTGATCCTCGTAAAACAGACAGGCCGGCAGGTGCCGGCGCTGAGCCGGGCAATAATATCCCGTAGGATGTAGATCTGTAAAGGCGTGCGGACCCAAGCGTGAACATACTCGGTATCGAAACCAGTTGCGACGAAACCGGCGTCGCCGTCTACGACCCGGACCGTGGCCTGTTGGCCGAGGCGCTCTTCAGTCAGATCGAGATCCACAAGCCGTTCGGTGGCGTCGTTCCGGAGCTGGCTTCGCGCGACCATGCCGCGCGGCTCGCGCCGATGATTCGTGACGTGTTGGGTCAGGCAGGCCTCGAGGTCGCTGATCTCGAGGCGATCGCCTATACGGGCGGTCCTGGACTGATCGGAGCACTCATGGTCGGCGGCTCGCTCGCAGCGAGCATGGGTCTGGCTCTCGGGATTCCGGCGCTCCCCGTGCATCACATGGAAGCGCACCTGCTCGCCGCGATGCTCGAGCACGAGCCGCCGGAATTTCCGTTTCTCGCGTTACTCGTGTCCGGCGGGCACACGCAGCTCGTTCACGCGCGCGATCATGGCGATTACACAACGGTGGGTGCAACGCTGGACGATGCAGCCGGGGAGGCCTTCGACAAGGTCGCTCGGCTGCTAGCGCTGCCCTACCCAGGCGGTCCTGCCCTCGCAGCCCTGGCGGAGAGCGGCAATCCGGTTGCGTTTGATCTGCCGCGGCCGCTCAAGAACAAAGGGCTCGATCTGAGTTTCAGCGGGCTGAAAACGGCCGTGCGCCTACTCATCGAAAAGCATCGGCGTGATGCTGAGAACGATCTGCCCGCGAACCTGCGGGCTGACGTCGCCGCATCGTTCCAGGCTGCCGTCGTCGACACGCTTGCAAACAAGTGCCAGCTCGCTATCGAGGCATCGGGGCTCGAGCGGCTCGTCATCGCCGGCGGGGTTGGCGCCAATCGTTCACTGCGCGATCGGCTGAAGGCGCTAGCCGACCAGCACGGCTTTCGTGTGTACTACCCTAGACCGAGTCTATGCACGGACAACGGCGCAATGATCGCGTACGCGGGCTGGCGCCGGCTCGGGGAAGCCGCGCGGGGCACCCCGCGGATCGTTGCACGGCCGCGCTGGCCGCTCGACGATCTCAGGCCCGTTGCTGCGGAGGTATGACAATGGACAAGATTTTCTTGCGCGACCTGGAGATCGAGGCGGTCATCGGAATCTGGGAGTGGGAGCGGCGCATCACGCAGAAGGTCAGCATCGATCTGGAGATGGCGGCCGATGCGCGCGCTGCCGCGAGCGCCGATCAAATCGAAGGGGCGCTCAATTATCGCGATGTCGCCAAGCGGCTGATCGATTTTGTCGGCGGCTCGCAGTTCGAGCTCGTGGAATCGTTGGCCGAGGCCATTGCGCGCGTGATCGTCGTGGAATTCCACGTGCCGTGGACCCGTGTTTCGGTTGCCAAGCCGGGTGCGATCGAGGGCTCGCGTACGGTCGGCATTACGATCGAGCGGACGACCGAGGATTTTGCTTGACCGCCAAGCTGCAATGCTTCTTGCTTGGCCTGCTCGCTGTTGTCGCCGGCTGCAGTAGTAGTGGCTCAGACGCAAACGGCCGGGCCCTGGCATGTACTGTGGAGACGCAGAAGCAAGCCGTCG
>JAOTTJ010000399.1 GCA_029864465.1 Gammaproteobacteria bacterium
GGGTGTCACTTTGGCCAGCGTCGCCGAAATGAAGAGCCCGGTACCGACCGGGGGCGTCAGGATACCCAGTACGAGATTGATGCAGACGACCACGCCGAAGTGAAACGGGTCGATCCCATAAGTACTCTGGGCGATCGGCAATAACAACGGGACGACGACAATCAGCGCTGCAATCGAGTCGATGAACGCACCTATCAATAAGAGAGCCGCATTGACGAGCAGCATGAAGACAAACGGGCTGCTCGAGAGCTCCGTCAACCAGAGCGTCAGTCGCTGCGGCACTTCCTCGAATATGATTACCCAACCGAACACGTTCGCCGTAGCGATCAGAAACAGCACCATCGTCGAATTTATGGCGGTTCTGAGCAGTATGTCGGGAAATTCTCTGAGGTCGAGCTCCTTGTGGACGAATCTGCCGACTAGGAAGGCGGCCAAAGCAGCAGCGGCCGCGGATTCCGTGGGCGAGAAGATACCGAGGAGAATACCTCCGACGATGATGATGGGTACGGTAGTCGAGGGCAGGCCCCTGACTGCGGCGTGCAGCATCTCTCGTCTGGTGAGCCACTGCCCTCTCGGAAAATCGCGCACGATACCGAGCAACGCGACAACGAGAATGAAGCCGAGAGTCAGCAACAGCCCCGGAATGATGCCGGCGATGAAGAGGTCGCCGATCGCGATCTGGCCAAGCACACCGAAGATCACGAACAGCATCGACGGTGGAATGATCGGCGACAGCAGTCCGCCCGCTGCCGTTGTTGCGGCTGCGAACTCACGGCTGTAACCGGCGCGTTCCATCTCGGGCACCATCGCCTGAGTCATGATCGAGATCTGTGCGGTCGCCGACCCGATGATCGACGCCATCATCATGTTCGCGAGCAAATTGATGTAGGCCAGGCCCCCACGAAGCCCCGACACGAAGATGCTTGCGAGACCGATCAAGCGGCGGATCAAGCCGCCACGGTGCATGATCTCTCCTGCCAGCATGAACAGCGGAATGGCCATGAGCCCGTACTTCTCTAGTCCGCTGAAGAGTTGCTGGGGGAATGACTGAAAGAGTACGTCATTACCGGAGATCTCAATGTAAGCAAGCGACGTGCCGAGCAATACGTAAGCGATCGGGACACCGAGAATCAACAGCAATATGAAGATCGCGGCAGTCATTGCATCACAGCTCGCGCAACGGACGAGCATTCGCTTTGCTAGCCGCGGGTTCCTCGGGTGGGCCCTCGAGCAGGTTCGCAATGGCATGAATCGACATGGCGATTCCCATGAGCGGCACGGCCAGCCAGACCCAGAACTTTCGGATACCGATCGTGTTCGTCGGTTCGCTGTAAATGAACTTGAAGCTTGTCTGTGCAAATTCGTCGAAATCGAAGTTGCTCTGGATCAGCGCGACCGGGTCATACCACTGCCAGCTGAGGACCAAGAGCGTGATCGCGAAGAACGCAACTATCACATCGACGAGCCTGGCGACAACATGCTGGAAACCGCCTGGGAGGAGATCCGTAACCAGCGTGACTGCAATGCCGATGCGCATCCTCAGCATCGCGGAAGCACCGATCAGTGCCATCCAGATCATGGTGTAGATCGCGAGCTCATCGACCCAGAAGATGGCTGCGCCGAGAGCGCGAGTGACTATATTGAGCAGGATGAGCACAACGAGCACAGCGGCAAGCACCGTAATGAACCGCTTCTCGACGCTCAAGACTGCGTTCGACACTCGGGAAACATAGCGCATGGTAAGAATTTAGACGATAGCTGCGCCCGCAGACAGTCGCAAATGCCTGTTATTGAGCCGCTTCAACCGGACCGGGTGCCGCGGTGGCCGCCAGACGCCGAAGACGCGTGAGCACTGGCGCTTTTTCCTGCCATGTCTCTTCCCACTGATCCAGCACCGCGCCAAAGAACTCTGGCCCGACCTCGCGGACTTCGATGCCGGCATTGCGTAGCTCGGACACATATTCAACCTCTGCTTCGACGTAGGTCGCCGCAATCCTCTCGAAGTGCCGCGTCATCAGCTCGGTAACGAGCGTGCGCAGTTCGGGATCGAGCGTCCTCCACCTGGCGCCAGAAACGAGGCCGATCATCGGAAACATCATGTGATTCGAGAGCACGACAGTCTCGCCCAAAGCGTAGTACTTCTGTTTCCAGGTATTTTCCAAATCCATGTCGATCGCGTCGATCTGACCGTTGGCAAGTGCGTCATAGACGGATCCGATCGGCAACGGAATGGGGGCAACGCCGAGCAGGACATAAAAGTCCCTGATCGGGTCGAGCGGGGTAATTCTGAGCTTGCGCCCGCGCAAATCATCGATCGACTGCACCGTATGCCGGGCAACGATTTGGCGCATACCGGCGAGCGAATAACCGACGCCTACGACGCCGATTCTCGCGGGTAATTGATCGAGCAACCCGCGGGCTTCGTCGCTGTTCAGTAACTGGGCCGCGGTGGCGACGTCTTGCGCAAGATAGGGGGCATAGAGGGCGCCGAACTCAGGTATCCGGTTCGTGATTTCGGCAATAGGCATGAACGCCATATCGAGCGCGCCAGTCTGCAATTGTTGCAACATCTGCGCATCGTTGCCGAGCTGGCCCGCCGGGAATACGGCGATGCTATGCTCGCCCTGGGTTTGTTCCTGGAAATTCGCGGCGTAGGCGTTGGCTTCGATCGTCCAGACGTGGCTCGGCGGCGTGGGGACCCCCATACGAAACCGTTCGGCGAGCACGAATTCGGGTAGCAGCGCGACGCAGCATGCGAAAACGCCCAAGTAACTGAAGCGACTTGCGCGATTCGCGATCATCAAGCCGCTAAATCGATTCTGCCGAGGTAAACGCTCTTCCCTAGCTCGACGTCGAGCCGTCTGGGTTCGCGGCCATCCTGTTCGATGACGACATCATAGCGTCCGCTGTCGGGCTCAAGACCCGAAATCTTG
>JAOTTJ010000074.1 GCA_029864465.1 Gammaproteobacteria bacterium
ATACGTGAGCGAGCGGCCTTGCACGCTGCCCGCGAAATCCGGCGCCTCGAAGCTGCCTGCAAGGCGCCCATCGACCGACAGCGAACCAGACGCTTCGGGCCATAGTCGGGCCACATTCGGCGCATCGATCACCAGCTCGAGATCGAATGCCGCATCGATCGTGCCGTCGACGAAGGCGCGGTTGCCGTCAGCAACGATATTGACCGCTCCGAGGCTCCAGCTCCCGGGCGCGTTGAATGCAATCCCACCAGTGGCCGTCATCGGCTGATCTGCGAGAACACCCTCCACGCTCGCCTCGGCCAATGCCCACTGCAGCGTCGGCTCGACGCTGCCCGAGAACCGTCCGCGAAGCCCGAGTGCTCCAGGCCAGTCCTCGAAACGCGTGCTCGGATCGATGTCCCGTGCGTCGATTTGCAGATCCCAGCTAAGCGGCGCGTTGTTTGCCTGACCGGTCGCCGTCACGTGGCCGTAAGCACCGGTTACATCGAGCGCTTCGAACGTCAGCATCGCCGGCGAACCCAGGCCGCGGGCTGAGACTGCAAAAACGTCTTCCTGCCATTCGATGGTTCCATTGCCGTCGAACTCGAAGCTGTCCATCCACCCCGCTACGCGCATCTCACCACTGGGGCTGACGAAACGATCGTCGCCCGGCCACGTCAGGGCAGTCCATTGCAGCTGAAGATCCGCGTGGGGTTCCTCGCCCAGACGGAGCTCACCGTCGGCTACAGCCGTGAACGGCACGGAGAGCTCCTGATGGATCTGCAATACTGACAACGTGCCATCGACCCGACCGGCACCCGCGAGGCTCAACCCATCGACCTCGGTGGACCAATCGAACGCCGCGGCGACGAAAGGATCCGCATCGAACTGCAGCTCGGCGCTACCCCGCGCGATGAATCCGAATGCGCTGACACTTACGCTGTCCGCGACAACTCCGTCGGCCGACGCAGTCAGCGCGAAACGAATCGGCCCGACCTCCAACGGCTCCTCCGCCGATTCCACGACGATCCTTTCTACGACGCCCTGCCGCACCAATACCGAGAACGGGAAGGTCGTCGCCGATTCGGCCGAGACCGAACCGGACGGATCGGCTTGCCGATAGGCCACGTCCGTTATGCGCAGATCGTCCACCGCCACAACCCCGCGAAGGAGCTCGCGTAGACGACCCGTCAACTCGATCCGGCTGAGGCGCACCGTGCCCGCCTCGATGGCTAGCTCGACGTCGCTGAAGCCCAAGCCGCGCCACAGCGTGCCCTCCACGGCCCCGATGGAAACGATGAACTCCGTGCGCGATTCGACACGAGCCACGAGCCACGCCGTCCCGGATTCGGTCGCCACGAGTGAGAACACCGCTGCGACGCTGCCCAGTGCGAGCATCAGCACGCCGGCGACGGCGACAAAGAGGGCGCGTCTCATGCTCAAAGGTCCGCCCCGAGACTGACGTGCAGCTGCAAGTCACGCTCTTCACCGTCCAGCGGCTTGGCCAGATCGACGCGAATGGGCCCTAGAGGAGATTGCCAGCGAATCCCGGCCCCGACACCGGTGCTCGTCTCGAAGTCGTTGTCCCTGAATGCGTTTCCGGCGTCGACGAACAACGCGGCCGACCATCGCCGCACAAGAGGAAATTCATACTCGATACTCGCGACGATCAGGCGATTCCCGCCTATGACCTGGCCGGCGGCGTCAACTGGCCCCAAAGACTCGAAGTCGTAGCCCCGAATACTGTTGTCGCCGCCCGCGAAAAATCTCACCGACGGCGGTAACTGTGTGAAGTCGTCTTCCCATATCGCACCGACCCGACCCCGTACGAGCAGGCGGTGATCGTTACCGAAAGATCGAATCCACTTGGCTTCTGCCGTCAACTGAAGAAAGGTCGTGTCGGAGCCGAGCGTGTCATTGGCACCCGTAACCTCAAAGCCGAGCCGATAACCACGTTCCGGCCGCAGCGTATTGTCTGCCTCCAGGCGGAGCCAACTCATGCCCGGCATGAGCAGCCGAGACCGGCTCTTGATGTCGGCGACCTCGAAGTCCTCTATCTGTAGATCGATGAATCGGGTCTCCTGCCAATTCGACCCGCGTTTGGCCACGCGGCGTATGCCAAGCTCGAGCGTATTACTGACCGCCGTCTCCGTGTCCTCGTGCTTGATGCCGGCATCGAGGCTGATCCACTCCGACCGCGGATCGCCATACGGAAATCGATAGTTGAAGGAGAGTTCCGAGATCACAGGGGACAATTGCCCATTGACCCCGAACTGCGCGCCTCGTGTATTGACCCTGCGATCCGTGCGGCCGACTCTGAGCCGCGGCCCCGTATCGGTCGAGTAGCCGACACCGTAGCTGAGAACCCGCCGACGGCCCGGTGTCAAAACGATTTGAATCGGAATCTGTCTTGTCTCACGATCGGGTGTCTGTGGACGCACGTCCACGGAGTTGAAGTAACCGGAGTCGATCAGAGCGCCATATAAAGCCGTCAAGTGATTGCGATGAAATGGGTCGCCCGTGCGGAACTCGTAGTACCGCTCGAGCATGACGGGATCCAATATGTCCTGGCTGGTGGTTATCGCCCCAAACGAATAGCGCGGGCCGGAATCCAGCTGCAGGACCACGTCCGCGACGCGCTCGAGCGGATAAACGTCGATACGCGTGGCCGTGAATGCGGCTTCGGCGTAGCCGCGCCGCTGCGCGACATCGAGCAACCCGCGCTTCAGCGCATCGTAGGCGGCGTGCAGCAGCGGCTCACCCTCGCGGAGCTCCGACGCCGCGATCAGCTGCAGGAAAATCGGGTCCGCGCCTCCCTCACCCGCGACGGCTATGTCCACACGACGCAATCGAACGGGCTCACCGAGGTCGACGCTGATGTCTGCACTCCAGCAATCCTCACCGAAACTCAAGGTCGTAGAGGCCTCGGGGCTGTAGTAGCCGTAGGCCTCGAGCGCGGCTCGGATCTCCGCGCCGGATCGCTCCGACTGTTCTCGGACTCGCCATTCCGGTGCATCGCAGGTTTCGTCATCGAGGTTCAGGTGGATCAGGATGTTTTCGAGCAAACGTCCCTCGACGCCGGCGATCTGCACCTGGCCGTGAGTGACGGAGGCTAGCGACCAGGCGATGAGCGCGGCCGTGATCCGATACGACGAATACCGGTTAAGACAGTTCGAAATCAAGGATGGCCCCACGAAGTTTCAGCCGTAAAGAAATGCGCCACCCTTAGTGTGGCAAACCACGATTGTGGTTCAATTTGAGCACAGAATACCCTGCCCGCTGACGGCCAAGAAATCGAGAAACGACCGTGCAACCGTTCCGATACCTAGACGCAATTCATCCGCGATCGCTCAAGCACCTGGCGGACCAACTGTCGGCCCTGGTCGCGGGCCGCCTCTGGCTCAAGGTTCTCATCGGACTGTTTCTCGGCCTCACGATCGGCTTTCTGCTCGGCCCCGAAGCCGGACTCATCGACCCCGCAACGGGCGCCCTGATCGGCAACTGGCTTGCTCTGCCGGGCATGCTGTTTCTCGCTTCGGTGCAGATGATCGTGATCCCGTTGGTGTTCGCCTCCATCATACTCGGGCTCGCCTCCACGGAGAATATCGAGCAGCTGCGCCGGCTCGGGACGGTCGTCGTGCTCTTTTTCGTGGTCACGACCGCATTCGCGGTAACGCTCGGGCTGTGGATTGCCGGGCTGCTGAAACCAGGCCTCGGCCTATCGAGCGAGCTGGTCCTGGAAGCCTCCTCGGCCGAGGCGCCGACTCCGCTCACACCCCCGGATCTCGCCGACCTACCCCAGACGGTCATTCAGCTCTTGCCCGGGAATCCGCTCGGCTCGATGGTCGAAGGCGAGATGCTGCAAGTCGTGATCTTCGCGGTCATCGTCGGCGTTGCGCTCGTCGCCTTGACGCCCACGCAGTCAAAACCCCTGCTCGACCTTCTGACGTCACTGCAACAGGTCTGCATGACCGTCGTGCGTTGGGCCATGCGCCTGGCTCCGCTGGCTGTTTTCGGGCTGATGGCGCGACTGACGAGCCAGATCGGCTTCGAGGCCCTGCTCGGCATGGCCATGTACGTGCTTACAGTGCTCATCGGGCTGGCGCTTCTGCTGGTCATGTATCTCGTGCTCCTATGGACACTGGCAGGAGAAAGGCCGCTGTCGTTTCTCAAGGCGACGCGCGAACTGCTATTGCTGGCGTTTTCCACATCGAGCTCAGCCGCCGTCATGCCACTATCGATAAAGACCGCCGAGGAGAAGCTCGGCGTTCGTCCCTCGATTGCGCAGTTTGTTATACCGCTCGGCGCGACGATCAACATGAACGGCACGGCCCTGTACCAGGGCGTAGCAACCGTCTTTCTCGCGCAGGTGTATGGCATTGAAATCGGCGCCGGCGGCATGGCGTTGATTGTCGCGATGGCCGTTGGGGCCTCTATCGGTTCGCCCGCAACGCCAGGCGTAGGGATCGTCATACTGGCGATGGTGCTCAGCACAGTCGGGATTCCACCGGAGGGCGTGGCACTCTTGATGGGGGTCGATCGCATTTTGGACATGAGTCGCACAGCCATCAACGTCGCGGGGGATCTCACTGCGAGCAAGCTCATGGACCGATGGATCGAAACCTCGGATGCGACCGCGCCCGTGCAGCCCGAATGATTTTCGTATCCGCTGGACCAACTCAGGTAGGCTCTCTGCCCGCTCGGACAGTTCGGTGATATCGTACCGTTTAGAACAGTAGCGCATTTCGCGCAGCGCCCGACGCGCGGCGCTAGAGGTACGGTCGATGTGGGAACGGGCTGTCAGCATTTGGAATTACCCGCTAGTCACGCTGACTAGCGGCGCTGTCGTTGCCGTCAGCCAGATCGTACTGGTCGGCCTGCTGCTCGTCATTGGATTGATCGCAAGCCGCTGGATAGAGCGGATCGTCGCCGGCCGTCTGGCCAAGACACACCTTCAAGCGGATGCCGCGCACGCGCTGCAGCGAATTCTCTTCTATTCACTGGTCATCGTCATAGTCATCACGGCGCTTGGCCTGCTGCACGTTCCATTGACGGCGTTCGCGTTCGTATCCGGTGCCGTGGCGATCGGAGTGGGCTTCGGTGCCCAAAACATCATCAACAATTTCATCAGCGGGTGGATTTTGATGACCGAGCGCCCCGTGCGCATCGGAGACTTCGTCGAGATCGACGAAGCCCAGGGCATGGTCGAGATCATAGGCAATCGCTCGACGAGAATTCGTCGTGCAGACGGTGTTCATTTGCTCGTGCCCAACAGCCTCATGTTGGAGAGAACCGTCGTGAACTGGACGCTGGTCGACCGCGCGATCCGCGCGATCGTCCGCGTTGGCGTCGCGTATGGCTCTCCGGTTCGGGAGGTAGAGAAACTGATTCATCGGGCGGTCAATGAGAACTCACTCGTGAAACAGGAGCCGGCACCGAGGGTTATCTTCGAGGACTTTGGTGACAACGCGTTGATTTTCGATGCTTACTTTTGGTGCGATGTATCGAGCGAGCGCGAGTTGCGTAAGATCAGGAGCGACATTCGCTTTCGGATTGCCGACTTGTTCTCAGAGAATGGCATCGTCATCGCCTTTCCGCAGCGCGACGTGCACCTCGATAGCGAGATGCCTCTGCGCATCGAGGTCGTTGACGCTGCCGAAACACGGCCAGAAGGTAGCTAATGGTGGACGAAGCAGAATCCCCCTTCCTATTCGCATACCTGCTTGACGGCCACGGCCACGGCCAACCGATCGACGCTGCAGGTGTCGAGGCATGGACGCCCGACCAGGGCGTACTGTGGGTCCATCTGGATGTCCTGAACCCGGCGGCCAGGCAATGGCTCTCGGCCAGGAGCGACATCGACAATCTAGCCAGGGAAAACCTGCTTGCGGGTGAGACGCGACCGCGAGTCGTACCCGAGTCCGATAGCCTCTTGCTCGTGCTACGCGGCGTCAACACGAATCCGGGCGCCGATCCCGATGACATGGTATCGATTCGAGTATGGATCGACGCCAATCGCATCATCTCCAGCCGTCGAAGGAAACTGCTGTCGGTGTTTGACATCCGCGATTCGCTCGATGCGGGAAAGGGCCCGACTACGCCTAGCGCTTTCGTAGTCAACTTGGTGGAGCGACTCGCAGACCGGATCGGTCACGTTGTCGATGCTATCGAAGAGGCGATTGAAGAGTTCGAAGCACAAGCTGCAGAAAACACGACACACTCTTTCCGGTCGGCACTCGCAGCGCGGCGCCGGGAAACGGCTGCGATTCGCCGCTATCTCGCACCGCAGCGGGACGCGCTCGATCGTCTCTACCGGCATCCAGGCTCGTATTTCTCTGAAAAGGAAGCGAACGAACTTCGAGAGCAATCGGACAGAATCACGCGGTATCTAGAGGATCTGGAGCTTGCGAGGGAACGGGCAATCGTGCTCCAGGAAGAATTCCAGAACCGAATGGCGCAGGAGCAAAACGCCCGAGTCTATCTATTATCCGTCGTGGCTGCTGTATTCCTACCCTTGACGTTCGTCACCGGCTTACTCGGAATGAACGTCGCTGGCTTGCCCGGTACGGAGACTCCTTACGCCTTCTTCATTTCTCTGACCGTGATGGGCCTACTCGGCATAGCGCTCGTCGTGTTCTTTCGCTGGAAGCGGTGGATCTAAGGCAAATTGGATCAGCCGCTCCCGCGCGTGCGCGT
Source organism: Gammaproteobacteria bacterium (assembly GCA_029864465.1). GTDB lineage: Bacteria > Pseudomonadota > Gammaproteobacteria > Steroidobacterales > Rariloculaceae > JAHEEM01. The sequence continues at coordinate 6,676 of JAOTTJ010000074.1, forward strand.
TCGACCCGCTTTCCCATTCTTCTCGATGTACTCGATGATCATGCTCGCAACATCCTTGCCCGTCGCCTGCTCGATCCCCTCCAGTCCCGGCGACGAGTTGACCTCCATCACCACCGGGCCGTGATTCGATCGGAGAATATCGACGCCCGCAACACGCAGACCCATGATACGGGCGGCTCTCGTAGCCGTCGAGCGCTCTTCCGGCGTAATCTTGATGACTTTCGCACTGCCGCCGCGGTGCAGATTCGACCGGAACTCGCCCTGCTGCGCCTGCCGCTTCATCGCTGCGACGACCTTCTCGCCGATCACGAGACAGCGAATATCTGCCCCGCCGGCTTCCTTGATGAACTCCTGAACCAGAAAATTCGCATCCAGATTTCGAAAGGCCTCGACCACGCTTTCCGCGGCTTTTCGCGTTTCGGCAAGGACAATTCCCTTGCCCTGAGTCCCTTCCAAGAGCTTGACGACAACCGGTGCCCCGCCGACCAAATCCAAGAGATCCTCGGTGTCAGCTGGAGAGCTCGCAAAGCCCGTCACGGGCAGCCCGATCCCTTTCCTCGACAGTAGCTGCAGAGAACGGAGCTTGTCTCTGGACCGCGAGATCGCGACGGACTCGTTCAATGAAAAGACCCCCATCATCTCGAACTGACGAACGACCGCCGTGCCATAGAACGTAATGGACGCACCGATCCGGGGAATGATCGCATCGAACCCGGTCAGCTGCTTTCCGTCGTAGTGAATACCGGGATTGAAGCTTGCGATATTCATGTAGCAGCGGACAGGATTGATAACCCGGACCTCATGCCCACGTTCTTCGGCTGCAGCCACGAGCTTGGCGGTCGAATAGAGCTTTCTGTTGCGGGACAGAATTCCGATCTTCATTGTTGCCTACCAGGTTTTTTCGGGCGCTTCTTGCGCTTCGTGATGTACGATCGCGTCGGATCGACGATGGCTCGGCCTCTGAGCGCGGTTCGTCCGAGCAGCATCCGAAAGCGCATATCGTCGCGAGCCGTCAACGTAATCTCGATCGGCCACTCATCTTCGAGAATTCGCAGGGCCGTCTCGATGACATATCGCACTTCTTGGTGCCCACCCGAATCCGTGACAACGCGCCTGTCTTTGACCTTCGACTCGCAGGTCACCTCGAGATCGGTTCTGTATTGCTTAGGATGGATTCTGAATCGTACCCACTGCGCCCCGTCGTTGACGAACGGCTCTACGCTGAACGCGTGTAACGCCGAGGTTCTCGCTCCCGTATCGACCTTAGCCTTGATTCGCCGCAAGCCCAGCTCCGGCAAGGCCACCCATTCCCGCCACCCCAGCACCAGATGCTTAGCGTCGTCGGACACCGATCTCTAGCCCCAATCATCGGCCACGGCGTGGGCCTCATGAAACTCATCCACCGTTTGCGCCGCGTCCCCAACGTCGTCGAAACGGGCGAGGTGGAAAAGCGCATCACCTTCATGCGCCAGTGGCGACATGCTGCGCCCGATAACGATACCCGAAGCAGTCGCCGGCACTTCGATCTCGACATTCCCGAAAGGATCGCTGACCTTGGCGAGCAACTGGCCCGAACGAACGCGCTCCCCTAAGCGACACTCGGTCTGCACCACTCCGCTACCGGGGGCCCGGACCCAGGTCGTCTGACGCGACTGGACGGGCGCGATACGACTGCGAGCCGACGTGCGCGCGGGCAGCATACGGAGCGCCCGCATCACCCGGCTGACGCCGCGGACTCCGGCACGAATTGACAGCTCGTCAAGTCGCAAGGCTTCTCCCGCCTCGTACAACAGCATCGGAATGCCCTTTTCAGCAGCGAACTCCCGCAAAGAACCGTCTCTGAGATTCGCATTGATGATCACCGGTGACCCAAATTCTTCAGCCAATTTGAGCACTTCCGGATCGGACAGATCTGCTCGAATCTGCGGCAGATTGGACCGATCGATTGCACCCGTGTGCAGATCAATCCCGTAATTCGACTTTGCCACGATCTCCTTAGCCAGAAGATTAGCGAGCCGTGCGGCAATCGAGCCCGTCTCCCGCCCGGGGAACGAACGGTTCAGGTCACGCCGATCCGGCAGGTATCGCGAACGATTGATAAACCCGAAAACGTTCACGACGGGCACGGCAAGTACACAACCGTGCAGACGCTTGAGCGCCGAAAGCTTGAGAACCCGTTTGATGATCTCTACGCCGTTCAGCTCGTCTCCATGCACTGCCGCCGTCAAGAACAACGTCGGACCCGCATAACGGCCGTTAATGACATGGACTGGCATCGTCAGCTGGGTATGTGTGTAGAGGCCTGCGACAGGTAAATCGACGATACCGCGCTCGCCCGGGCCGACCTCGAGACCGCCAACTTTGATCGGCTGGCCCTTTGTTCTTACTCTGCTCATGCTCGAGCGTCACCAGATACTAATCGTCCACCTAGGGTACTCGAAATGCCGGAGCAACGGTGTTCCGCCGCACGATGCGAGATGGCCGACTTACCGTGGGCCTGCAATACCGGGACCGTAGCTGGATGGCCCAAAACCGTAAGCCCTAAATCGCAGCGACCGTCTGCACTTCGATCATAAATGACTCATCCGCCAACTGATCGATGACCAGCAACGTGTTCGGCGGATACGCGCCGTTGGCGAACATACTCGGAAACTCACGCTTGCGCCAGCCGCGAATCAGAGGAATGTAGTCTTCGTCGGTAATGTAGGTCGTGAATTGCACGACGTTGGAAAAATCCGCGTCTAGCCCTCGAAGTATGGATCCGATGTTCCCGTAGACTTGCGCGCACTGCCGATCGAAATCATTCTGACCGACGAGATTTCCCTCTATATCAACGGGCAGCTGACCGGCAATGAAGATCAGCTCTTGATGAGTCTTGAGCCGCGCGACGTGGCTATACGGACCCAACGGCGCGGCAACACCTGCCGGATTCTTCATTTCAATCTCGATCATGCGTTCACTCCAACGTCTGTTGCGGATAACTAAATTGTTATAGGAAGGCGAATAGCCGGGTTTCCATCGACTCGCGAGGGGGGTTGCCCGTATCACCCGTCTCTTCGACGGCCGTATGAACGCACCAGCGCGCGCGTCCATCCTCACGGGAATCGAACGTCTTGATTAGCAGCACCTCATCCGGAGTCATCTGCGGAAAATAGATCCAGCGCTGGTGTGGATCATATCTAACGACATAGACCTCGCCGATACGCCCCTTACCGCGTCGCTCCGCGGCAACGAGAGATTCCGGCGATACAGAACGCGCATCGCACACGGCTACGGGCGAAGAATACACCGTCGCGATCGGCCGCCAAACATTGACGATCGCGAAATCATTGCGCGCCAGCCGCTCGCCTTCCTCTCCGAGTATATCCACGACGCGCTTGGGCGCAGACCAGGGCGTGTAGTCGTTGTGAACGAACGACGAAGGCTCGCGGCTGCCGTGCTGCCCTCGCGTGTCGGCGGCATCGGAGCGCCACGTGTGATCGAAGATATGTACGCGGGTAGCGCCAGTCACGGAGGCGACGAGCTCGCGGCACTGCGGCTCGTGCCGATCAGCAATCGTCTCCGAGTCGTAGAGGTCGCCGACCCCGCTCAACGAGCGCAGCTCGAATCCGTGCGTATCGAGACTAAGGTCCTCGTCGAGCAAGCGTCCGTCGAGAATCTCGACGTCTCGCATCTCGAAATCGCCAACGAGCGTCGACCGAGCATCGGCACCGCCCTCGGACGGACCGAAATACGGAGGCTCGCTGTTCTCAGAAAGAAATTTCAGGCGTCCACGCATATTCATCGGCCCCTAATACGGTCTGCGCGAGTATCCATCGTTCAGTCGGCACCATATCGAAGAACGCGCATCCGGATCTACCTAGACTACAACTTGCTTGCATCGTCATGCCGATAGTACGCTCCCTGATGTCGAATCGATCGGCCCGGAGATTCAAGCAATGTTACAGGCAACCAAAGACCTCGTTCTTCCAACAACAATAATCGGGTCTCTCCCCAGGCCGAGCTGGTTCACCGAAAACCTGGGGTCGGACACTTTTCTCCGGCGCATGATGAACTCGCGTTACAGAGAGCAATACACAGACGCAGTCGCCGTTCATCTGCGAGACCAGGAAACCGCCGGGCTCGACATCTGCACCGATGGTGACGCTCACTACGATGAGGAAGTCGGCGGCCAGAGCTGGACGAGCTATCCATTGTTTCACATGGACGGCCTCGCGCGCGGCAATCCACGACCGACGGTCATGCGCACCGGCGGCGTCGCATTTCCGATGGGTCACATTCTTCACGACTATCTGGAAGCACGAATTATGCCCAGGGTTGTCGGCCCGATTGGCCGCGGCGATCTGCAGTACACCGCCATGTGGAAAACGGCGCAACGCATGACACGCAAGCCCGTCAAGTTCGGCACGGTTACGCCGGATATCCTTGCAGCTGCCGTCGACGATGAGTACTACAAGGATCCGTTCGAGCGAATCATGGCCCTGAGCGATGCGCTCAACGAAGAGCTCAACGAGCTGGCTAGTGCCGGCTGCCCTGTAATTCAAATGGAAGAGCCGTCCATTCACATGATTCCAGTTCGCGGCAAGGTGTTCGGCAAGCACGACATGGCCGACATGGCCGGTGTCTTCGACAATACCGTCAAGGGACTGCGCGAAAAAACCGAAGTCTGGTGCCACACATGCTGGGGCAACCCTTCCCAGCAACGCATGTTCAAAGAGGTGCAGAGCTACGAGGCTGCACTCGAGACCTACAACGGCGTCGATGCGGATGTCGTTACGTTCGAGTCCTGTAGCTCGGGCATGAAAGACGTTCCCGCGATCGGCCGCACAATCACCGAGAAGAAAATCGCGATCGGCATGATCGACCATCATTCGTTGCAGATCGAACGCCCGGAGGAGATCGCCGACCGAATCCGCGAGACGTTAAAGCACATCCCGGCCGAACGGCTGATACTGTGCTCGGACTGCGGCATGGGTCGCGAGGGCATGAGCCGGCGGCACGCGCGCTACAAAATGGCTGCGCTCGTTCAAGGTGCGAACATCGTCAAGAAAGAGCTCGGCCTTCCGGAGGCTGACTGCCTGGCCGCCGATTCACGCTACTCG
>JAOTTJ010000075.1 GCA_029864465.1 Gammaproteobacteria bacterium
TCTCCATCGGCTAGAATCGGATCGATACGCTCACGGACGAAATCGACCTCCTCGAGAGAATGAAACAGCAGTGGGATACCATAGAGGTTGAGTCCGGCGTAGCGATCACCGAGGCCGGAACCCGTGAATGCGCCACCGTGTAGCTGGCCGACGCGAATCTTGCGCAGCACCTGCGAATCGCTGCCCATAACGCCGCCGGGATAGAACTTGATGGTCACGCGCCCATCCGTGCGCTCGCGAATCTCCGCGCCGCCGGCGCGCATCCCCTGCATCCAGCTCGAGCCGTCAGGCGCGACGGTCGCAAGTTTGATCTCGACCGCATGGACGGCGCTCGCGCTCAATGACCAAGCGAGCACACCCGCCAGACCGAAAGCTCTAAGCGCTGTAGATTTCGAGGCTCCTGTCCTACCCATCAGAAATACTCCGTTGAAGTCTCTAGCAACACCTCTGCCTCGCGCTTGGCCAAAACGTTGAACAACGTTCGGCCCGGTGACGCGACCGGCGCGGCGAGTACCTCCCCGAGCAAACGATCGTGTAGCTCCTGATCGAACATCATGCGCGCGTAGCGACGCGCATATTCTACCTTGGCCGATAAGTCCTGGCCCCCCGAAAGTTCGATCGACCTCTCAAAATGAGCTTTTGCAACGTCGGGCAGACCGCCGAGCGCGGGCGGGCGCAGCGCATTGAGAATGCCGAGATAAGTGTGCACTCCGCCGTTGTCGTAGTCCTCGTCGAGCACGAGCAGCCGTTCCATCGCCGCCTGGACCCATGGCAGCTCGGCCACGGCTGTCCAATCACTGCTGGTCGCCTCGAGATGACTGAGCCAGCTTACGGCATACGCATACAGAGATTCGGCATGGCGGGGTCGAAGCTCCGCGAGCGCGGCGACGAAGTCGTCGAAGCTCAAACCGCTCCACGTGCAGGCAGGCTCGTGATCCAGGCACAGTGCGCGAGCGCCATAGCGCCGCGCCTTCTCGGTTAGCACGACAGCATGTTCCTCGTCGGGCTCGAAACGGGATCCGTAGAGCGCGAAAAGTTGCGCCCCACCGGCCAGCAAACCTGCGCTATCGGGCTCCTGCGCAATGAAGCCGTCGGCGATCAGCAGATAAGCCGGCAAGCCCTGCTCGATGACGACGGGATCATCCTGGTTCAGGATGGCAGCAGAGAGCGTATTGGCCGCGCGGTTGCCGACCAGCGCAGCACAGCCACCGCAGCCGAGCGCTGCGATCACGCAAAGAGACAGACCGGCCGGGCGCAACCAGTGAAACATCGACCCAGATTGAGCGGTTGGGTCCACGACGTCGCGTACGGCCGTCGTTAAAGCTTTTCCTTGATGCGCGCTGACTTGCCGCTGCGGTCTCTGAGATAGTAGAGCTTGGCTCGACGAACGTCCCCACGCCGCTTGAGCTTGATGTCGGCAATCGCCGGGCTATGCGTCTGAAACACGCGCTCGACACCTTCGCCATGCGAGATCTTACGCACTGTGAACGATGAGTTGAGCCCGCGGTTGCGCTTGGCAATCACTACACCCTCGTACGCCTGCAGCCGCTCGCGGTCGCCTTCCTTGACGCGCACCTGCACGACGATCGTGTCTCCCGGTGAAAACTCCGGGACGTCCTTCTTGAGCTGCTCTTGCTCGAGCTCTGAAATCACTTTAGACATGGCTCAATCCTCAATCTTCTGGCGCTAGAGGCGCCACTCCGGCGCCATCGCAGGCGCAAAGGTTACCGTGACCTCGCCCGGATGGCTATTACTAATCACTGACAGGCGGCTCGCGCTCTGTCCCTGGTCCGTGCTCGGCAATGAATTCTTCCAGCAGCGCGCGCTCCTCGGCGGTCAATGTGCGCGCCTCAAGCAAGCTCGGACGACGCTGCCACGTTCGGCCGAGTGCCTGCTTGACCCGCCAGCGCCGAATCGCCTCGTGGTGCCCCTCGAGCAACACTTTCGGCACATCGAGGCCATCGATGCGCTCGGGACGAGTGTACTGCGGGTAGTCGAGCAGACCGGTCGTGAAGGATTCCTGCCGGGCGGAGTCCTCATGGCCGAGCACGCCCGGCAATAGACGGGCGACCGCATCGATAACCACGGCCGCGGCGAGCTCCCCGCCGCTCAATACGTACTCACCCACCGAGAGCTCCTCGAGGCCTTCGTGCTCGATAATGCGCTCATCGACGCCCTCGTAGCGCCCAGCCACGAGCAAGAGGCCCTGACCCGCCGCAATTTCCTCGACGAGCCCCTGATCTAGAATACGACCTTGCGCGCTGAGCAGAAACGCGCGGCTCGCGCTCGGTAAACCGTCACGCGCACTGCGCACGGCGTCGCGCAGCGGCTCGTATTTGAGCACCATGCCCGCACCGCCGCCGTACGGGCGGTCGTCGACCGTGCGATGCGTATCCGAGACGAAGTCACGCGGCGAGACGTGACGAACGTCGATGAGCCCGCGCTCGCAGGCCCGGCCGACGACACCGCTGCGCGTTACGGGCTCGACGAGCTCCGGCAGTAACGAGACGACTCGAATCGGGTACATGGCGTTCCACAGCGGCTCAAAACTCGGGGTCCCAGTCGACGACGACGATGCCCTCGCCCAGGTCGACGGTCTGTACGACCTGTTCGGCGATAAACGGTATCAATCGCTCTCGGTCCCCGATGACGACCATGACGTCGTTACTCCCGGTAGCCAAGAGATGATCGATCTCACCGAGGTCTACACCCGCACGCGTTACGACACGTAGGCCTTCGAGGTCGGTCCAGTAATACTCACCGTGATCACACGGCGCAAGCTCGTCCCGCTCGACCATGATTTCGGACCCGGCGAGCCGTTCAGCCGTATCGCGATCGTCGACGGCCGTCAGCTTGACGACGACCTGGCTGCCGTGCCGGCGGCCCTGCTCGACCTGTACCGAGCGGCGCTCGCCCTCTCGCTCCAGCGACCAAACCGGAAATTCGACGATGTTCTCGCGGGGGTCGGTGTAGGAATACACCTTGATCCATCCCTTGACGCCCCAGGCGCCAAGCACACGGCCCAGCCTCACCCAATTGTCAGCCGTGCCACTCACCGTGGATGGCCGCAGACGCTCGGCTGGCTTAAGACGCCTCGGCTTTCTTGTGCTGCTTCATGAGATTGGCGACGCGCGCCGAAGGCTGCGCACCCTGACCCAACCAATACTCGGCACGCTCGACGTCGATTCTGAGCTTCGTCTCGCTACCGGCTGCGATCGGGTTGAAGAACCCGAGGCGCTCGAGATATCGGCCGTCCCGCCGGCTGCGGCTGTCCGTGACCACGATGTGGTAGAACGGCCGCTTTTTGGCCCCGCCACGCGAAAGACGAATACTCACCATAGCTCAAACTCGCAAAATCCGGTTCTACAAACCCAAAGCGGCCGCATGCGGCGACCGCTCTCCAATTGCGCGCATTCTACTGTATTTACAGGCGAAAAAAAGCTCTTTCGACTCGCCCCGCGAGGGTCTCGCGCCTCAGCGGCCAGGTCGCCCGCGCCCCATGCCCTGTGGGCCCAGCGAGCCGCCGAGGAGTCTCTCGACGCCACCCGCCTTCGACACGCGCTTCATGGTTTTCGCTAGAGTCTTGTGCTGCTTGAGCAGCCGGTTGACGTCCTGAACGGCCAGACCCGCGCCAGCCGCGATTCGGCGCTTGCGCGACCCGTCGATGAGTCTCGGCTGGCGGCGCTCCTTGAGCGTCATCGCATTGATGATGCCAATCTGCCGGCGAACCTGGCGCTCGTCGAAACCCGCCTGAGCGACTGCGGCCGGGTTCACACCCGGGAGCTTGTCGATGAGGCTGTCGATACCCCCGAGCTGCTGGAGCTGCTCCAGCTGGCCACGAAAATCCTCGAGATCGAGCTCGCGGCCACGCTTGACCTTCCTGGCCACCTTCTCGGCCGTGCGCTGATCGACCTTGCGCTGCACGGTCTCCACGAGTCCGACGACATCGCCCATGCCGAGAATCCGTGAGGCCATTCGCGCCGGCACGAACCGATCCAGCGCGTCGAGGTTCTCACCCGACCCAACGAACTTGATCGGCACGCCGGTCACCTCGCGCACGGACAGCGCAACGCCGCCGCGCGCATCGCCGTCGGCCTTGGTCAATATGGCCCCGGTCAGCTCGAGCGCATCGTGAAACGCACGGGCAGAATTGACGGCATCCTGACCGGCCATGGCATCGACGATGAACAACGTCTCTGCGGGTCTCACGGCCGCCTGCATTGCGCCGACCTCGTTCATGAGTGCCTCGTCGACGTGGAGCCGCCCTGCCGTGTCGACAATGAGCCAGGCGTAACCGCCCCGCGTCGCCTCGGCGAGCGCCGTCTCGGCAATGGCGACGGGGTCGTCACTGGCCGGTTCGAGGCACGTGATGTCGAGGCTTTGCGCCAGTGTCGCAAGCTGCGCCCGGGCGGCTGGACGATAGACGTCCGTACTCACGAGCAACACCCGGGCCTTACCGTTCGCGGACAGGTATTTTGCAAGCTTCGCGGCCGTCGTCGTCTTACCAGCACCTTGCAACCCGACAAGTAACACGGTGGAGGGTCGTCCTGCGCGGCGAATCTCCGCCGCCTCGCCACCGAGGACGGTGATCAGCTCGTCGTTGACGATCTTGACGAAAGCCTGGCCCGGGTCGAGGCTCTGAGCGACTTCCTCGCCGAGAGCCCTGCTCAGGACGCGCTCGACGAAGGTCTTGGCAACGGGCAGCGCGACGTCGGCCTCGAGCAAAGCCATGCGGATCCGCCGTACGGTGTCACGCACGTTATCCTCGCTGATACGCCCACGGCCGCGGAGCTTCTGGACGACGCCGCTGAGGCGCTCTGTGAGATTCTGGAACATCGTGGGGTCGTCGGGGTGCCGAGAAACGTCGCAGAGCCTAGCACGGCTCCCGTGGGCCGACGAGTGGTGCGGGACGTTTCCTTGACAGCACCCTCGGCGACCTCCAATCTAAGCCGTTCACACCGCAAGAGGATCACCGTTATTGAGTGAAGACGTTCCGTTAGGCCTGTTATTCGGCCTACTCATCGTTTTGCTCCTCTTGTCCGCGTTCTTCTCCAGCACGGAAACCGCATTGATGAGTCTCAACCGGTATCGGTTGCGGCATCGTGCGCGTGCAGGTCACCACGGCGCCCGCCTGACGGAGAAGCTGCTCCAGCAGCCCGAGCGGCTCATCGGACTGATCCTGCTCGGTAACAACGCAGTCAATCTCGCTGCAGCGGCCCTCGTGACGGTCATCGCCATTCGGATCGGCGGCGAAGCGGCCATCTTTGCAGGCACGATGATTCTGACCGTCGTCGTGCTGATCTTCGCCGAGGTCACGCCGAAGACGATCGCTGCCCGCCACCCCTCGAAGATCGCGCTGCCCGCATCGCTGATCTACTATCCGTTGCTCAAAGTCGCCTACCCGTTGGTCTGGGTCGTGAGCTTCCTGGCCAACTGCTTGCTGCGCCTGCTCGGCTTTGGCGCCGACCGCGACCACGATCATGCGTTGAGCGAGGCAGAGCTGCGTACGCTCGTGACCGAGTCAGCCAGCATGATGCCGCGCCGGCACCAGCGCATGCTGCTGAGCATTCTCGATCTCGGTGACATCACGGTGGACGACGTCATGGTGCCGCGCCAGGAAATCGTCGGCATCGACCTCGACGAGCCGTGGGAAACTAATCTCGAGCTCATCCGCAACGCCAGTTACAGCCGCCTACCGGTATTTCGCGGCGACATCGACAGCATTGTCGGCGTCGTCCACTTGAGAAGCATCTTGTCGAACCTCGCCGAAGACACGTTGACCGAGCAAGTGCTGCTCAGCAAAACCGAGGAACCCTACTTCGTGCCCGAGGGCTCCCCGCTAAACAAGCAGCTCGTGAATTTTCAGCGGCTCAAGCAGCGGTTTGCTTTTGCCGTTGACGAGTACGGCGACATTCAGGGCCTCGTCACCACCGAAGACGTCATTCGCGAGATCGTTGGCGAGTTTGGTACTGATCCGGGCCCGGTCGGACCCGAAGTCAGCCGAGAGGATGACGGCGTCTTCATCGTCGATGCGAGCGCCAACATCCGCCAGCTCAATCAGCTCATGAATTGGGATCTGCCCACGGACGGGCCGAAAACCTTGAACGGTCTCATCGTCGAGCAGCTCGAGACGATTCCTGAGCGAGGGACGAGCTTGACGGTTGCAGGCTGCCCGGTCGAGATACTCGACACGACCGAGCACGCGATCAGGAAGGTGCGACTCAGCGTTCCCGAGACCCCGGCCGTCGAGACCAAACTCACCGCCATTGGCGGCTAGGCCAACTGCGTTTCGGCCCACGCCTCAGGAAAGCGGCTGACGGCAACGATCTCGAGCGTCACGGAGCGAACCGCGACGTCTATCCGGGCGGACGACCTTCGCGTCGAACCGGCGGACGGATATTGATGACGTCGCCGCCCGGTATCTCTGGCTTCACGTACTCTATCGTTCCTCGCAGTTCCTCATCGGCCGCCCTGGAAAGGGTGATCGTGAATCTCTGCGAGTCCCCAGGGGCCAGGCGGGACACCTCCCACACGGCCAGGTCGCCATTCGCATCACCCTGCCGGATACCCGCGTAAGCGGTCCCCGTCGTGCTGACGACGCTCGCGCCGGCCGGCACGGCCAGGGCGATCGTGACGTCTTCAGCCGTCAGCCCCTTGTCTCGGACTGCGCCATTCGACACATTTAATTCGTAGGTGACGCCATCGTCGCCGGCTTTCCCGGGCGTCAGCCGGCCGACCAGGGGAACCGTGATTCCGAGGTCGTTCATCCAGGTCCAGATCTGTTGGAGAAGGGATTCCGGAACGCGGTCGCTATCATAATTGCCCATGCGGACGCGGCCCCATGGTCCTGCGGGCCTGGGCGTTGACGACGGCACGTTCGGATCGAGCTGGCTCCACTGCGCCCTCTGGGTCGTCGTGTGCTCGTAGACCATGCGCTTGAACCACTCGAAGTCCCCGCCGACCTCGCCTGCGCCATGGCGTGGCGTGCTGATTGCCGCACCGTGACACTGCAGACACCCGATGACACCCGCGACTTGCTGACCCTGCGGCCCATCCGCTGGCCACTCGACCCGCCACGGACTCGGCCCTGGAGAAGGTGGCAGGCTGTTGAAGTACGCCGTCATGTCGACGATTTCCTGCTCGGTCACGTTATGCTCGTTGAAGCTTGCCATGCGTCCCACGGGATCACGGACGGCTTGCCGGACGTGTTCCACGGTCAGGTTGCGGCCGGCCAGCGCTGGTCCCCATGCACCCTCGGCCTGCCGGCCATGGCAGTTCGAGCAGGACGTGTTGCCGAAGGCGTACGTACTAGCGCCCGCTCCAGGATCTCCGCTCGAGGTGGCCTGGTTGCTCTGGGCGGCAACGCGACTTTGCGTGAGCGGTAATGCGAGCACAACGCTGACGACGGCAAAGGCGATACGCATGACGGTGCTCCTCAGTCTGACGGGTATTACCGCAGTGCTAATTCGAGTAGAGGGTCATTGTGGCAGTCGGTTCTCCCATGCTGCAACATTGTCGATCCGGCGATGCCCCTGCGGGCTGGACCCGCACGGTCGCAGCACCGGCCGTCGAAGCCGAGCCCACTGCCGTGGGCGGCTAACCGAGTCCGACCGCGGCCAGCGCTTCACCGAGCCGGCTCACCGGTATGATCTCCAACTTCAAAGTCGCTCCCCGCGGTGCGTTCGCGGCCGGGATTAACGCCCGCGCAAAGCCGTGCTTTTGCGCCTCGATGAGACGCTCCTCGCCGAACGGTACGGGCCTGACCTCGCCCGTTAGCCCGATTTCCCCAAACACGACGAGATCGCTCGGCACCGGCGTGTCCGTCAAACTCGACACAACCGCGAGCAAGACGGCTAGATCAGCAGCCGTCTCGCTGATACGCATGCCGCCGACGACGTTGGCAAACACGTCGCGATCACCGACGCCGAGACCGCAGTGACGGTGGGCAACCGCGAGCAACAGGCCGAGGCGCTGAACATCGAGCCCTTGCGCGAGGCGCCGCGGCGGACCGCCTGGTGTCGAATCGACGAGTGCCTGAACCTCGACGAGCAACGGCCGCGAGCTCTCTCGCGTTACGAGCGTTACGCTGCCGGCGACGGGCTCGGTTCGCCGGGCCAGGAAGATCGCCGAAGGATTCTTGACTTCCTTGAAGCCCTGCTCGCCCATGACGAAAAAACCCATCTCGTTGGCCGAGCCGAAGCGGTTCTTGACGGCGCGAATGATCCGAAAGCGACTCCCGAGATCGGTCTCGAAATAGAGCACGGTGTCGACCATGTGCTCGAGCACGCGCGGTCCAGCAAGCGTGCCCTCTTTCGTTACGTGACCGACAAGCAGTGTCGCGACACCGTTCTGTTTCGAAAATCGCACAAGCTGCGCCGTGCTTTCGCGCAGCTGGCTGACGGAGCCTGGCGCCGATTCCAGCGCCTCGCTGAATAGCGTCTGGATCGAGTCGATGATCAGAACGCCAGGCGGCGCCTGCTCGAGCTGCTCGACGACAGCCTCGACGCAGGTCTCGGCCATGAGCTCTACGGTCGCAGCTGCGACCTCGAGGCGCGCGGCCCTGAGACCGACCTGATCGAGCGACTCCTCTCCGGTGACGTAGCAGACCCGATGTGTGTTGCTGAGGCGCGCCGCCGCACCGAGTAACAGCGTCGATTTGCCGATGCCGGGATCACCACCGATGAGCACGACCGCGCCAGGCACGAGCCCTCCGCCCAGCACGCGATCCAGCTCGCTGAGGCCGCTCGACATGCGGGCGATATCGGCCACACTGATCTCGTCGAGCCGCGTCGTGGCAACTGGCGTCGGCCTGCCCGAACTTTGCGCTGCGCGCCGGCGAGTCGGCTCGCGGCTCTCGGCCAGCGCGTTCCAGGACCCGCAGTCCGGGCACTGACCCTGCCACTTCAGATGCTGCGCACCACAGTCATTGCAGGTGAAGATTCGCTTCGCCTTCGACACCGGCGCAGCATAGCATTCGAGTGCCCGACCTGCGCCCTCGCAGAGCGGCGTAATTCCTGACTTTTTAACAGAAAAAGGAGCGACAGGTCACAAGGCCGCTCAGGCGCGGCTGGCATACTGAAACCTCGACGGGACTACGACGATGGGGTGCTGAGCGTGCGCTTAGCTCTACCGAAATTTTTGGCGCTCGGCGTGCTTGCCATTGGCGCACTGAGCCTGCCGCCACTGGAGTTGCCGCAGCGGCTCGATCGGGCATTCTATGACGCCTGGTCGCGTCTGGCGCCGCCTGCGCCGCCCGAGGACCTCGTGCTCGTCGAGCTCGACAAGCCGGCACAGCAAACCGGACTCATCGAAACCGCGCGCTGGCAGCGAGCCCGCCTCATGCTCACGACCCTGGCAGACGCGCCCGTCGTGCCTGCAGGCGATGTCCCTCTTCTCGGGCCCGTGGCCGTTGCGAGCGCGAGCATGCCGATCCTCAAAGAGACGGGCTGGCTCAAAGGCGGCTACCTCTGGCTGCGTCCTGACATCGACGGCGTGGTCCGTTACGAGCGCCCGACGCTCGGTGACATCGAACGCACGCCGTCGCTCGCATTGGCAGCGGCCGAACGAGTTGGGCGCAGCGATTCGGCCAGCCTGCCAGTTGCTCCAGAAACGGGACCGGACGCCGACCGCTTCGATCGCCGTTGGCTTAGATTTTACGCGCCGGACGCGTTCACGGCTCGCAGCCCTGAAGAGATTCGCCAACAGCCGGATGCGCTCACGGACAAGATCGTCATCGTCGCCGCCAAGGGTGAGGCGGCCCATCCGACGCCTGTCGGCCCTCAGTCCACGGCTCAGCTGCTCGCCCACGCCATCGCAGGCTACAGACAAGGCTCGACGGTGAGTACGAGTGTTTGGCTCGACGCGGCAGGCTGGCTTCTCGCCGGCTTATGTGTCGCCGCCGTTGGCGCGTTTCCGCACACCGGCCTCATGGGCCTGTTGATCCCGATCGGCGGCACGGCTGGGCTCGTCGCGACCGGCGGGGCGAGCTTCATACTCGCTGGCGCTTGGATTGCTGTCGGCGGGCCCGGCTTGCTCGTGCTTGGCCTCAGCGTGCTCGCATTCCGGCAATCGGCCCCGGAGCATCCGATGAGCCATGGCAGCAGCCAGCGACGAACGCTCGCAGATGCGCGCAGGCTGTTCGCACTGGGCGACTTCGCCGAGGCCTGGTCGATCTACCGCGAGCTGGCGATGCGCAACGATTTGCTCAGCGAAACCTACGAGCTCGGTTGCGGACTCGCAGAGCGCGGGGAGAACCGTCTGGCAGCGGATGTGTTTCATCGTGTCGCTCAGGCCGATGCTGGCTACAAAGACGTAGCGAGCCGCCTTGTCGACTCGTGCGCAATTGGCGCAGAGAAAACGGCAGAGGATCGCCCGCAACCGGAGACGCTCGGTCGTTACCAAGTCCTGGGACTCATCGGCGGTGGCGCAATGGGTGTTGTCTATCTAGGCCGCGATCCATCGATCAACCGCATCGTCGCGATCAAGGCCATCTACCTCGAAAGGGAATTCGAGGCGAGCCACCTGCAGGAGGCCCGCGAGCGCTTCGCGCGGGAGGCCGAGACAGCGGGCCGTCTGAGCCATCCATCCATCGTGACGATCTATGATATCGGCGAGGAGCAGAACATCGCCTACATCGCCATGGAGTACGTCCGCGGCGTCCACCTCAACCGCCACTCGGACCCCGACTCGCTATTACCCGTCTCGCAAGTGATTGATTTAATGGCTCGAGTCGCCGACGCGCTCGACTACGCGCACCTCCAAAACGTGGTCCACAGGGATATCAAGCCCGCCAATATTATGTATGATTCGGGCACGGATTTACTCAAGATAACCGACTTTGGAATCGCCCGGCTCATGGACGTCAGTCGCACCCGTACGGGTGTCATACTCGGCACGCCTTCTTACATGTCCCCCGAGCAGCTCCAAGGGGAAATTGTGAACGGGAACACCGACTTATTCGCGTTGGGCGTTACTCTTTACCAGCTATTGACCGGCCATCTACCCTTCCGGGGCTCCTCCATGACGGAACTCATGTTCGTGATCGCCAACGAACCCCATATCCCTGTGACGGCGATCCGAGCGGAGCTGCCGCCCGTGCTCGATACGTTGCTCGACCGTGCCATGGCCAAGGATCCGGCGGAGCGCTACGCGAGTGGCGCCGAGATGGCCGAAGCACTCCGCGCAGCGCGTGGCAGCTGCTGAGGGCGACCGTGCCCAAGCCAATGAGCATCAAGGATAAATTCGCCGCCGTCGAGCTCAGCGATACGGGGCGCGTCAGGGATCACAACGAGGACGCGATCGGCTGTGTCAAGGACATCGGCCTGTGGGTGCTCGCCGACGGCATGGGCGGCTACAACGCCGGCGAGGTCGCCAGCGGCATCGCCGTAAAAACGGTCATCGATCTAGTCCAAGAAGCATGCAAACGCGAGGATCGCGCCGACATCGAGACCGGCACGGGCTACATGCGCCAGACAATCGTGCTCAGAGATGCCATCCACCGTGCAAACAAGATCATCAATCAGACCGCTCAATCGCAGCCGCAGTGCGAAGGTATGGGCACGACGCTCGTGGCGTGTTTGTTCTTCGACAACCGGCTCTCGATCGCACATGTTGGTGACTCACGCCTCTATCGCATGCGCGATAATCGTTTCGAGCAGATCACGATGGACCATTCCCTGCTCCAGGAACTCGTCGATCGAGGCTTTTACTCGCAGGAGGAAGCCTCGCGATCAACAAACCGCAACTACGTAA
>JAOTTJ010000076.1 GCA_029864465.1 Gammaproteobacteria bacterium
AGAAGACGAGGTAAATATCGATGGCCCGCATCCTGATCACATGCTTGCTCGCACTCAGTGTGCAAACGGGCGCATGGGCGTGGACCATCGAGCCGCAGCCGACTTACGTCGAAGCAGGCACCTCGCTTCACGTGACTCAGGGGGGTATCAGTCTCTCGCAGGCGACCCAGCTTGCCCTGCAACAGAACCCGGGTCGCGTCGTGCGTGCCGAGACCATCGATCGCGGCGGGCGTCGCGAGCACCATATACGGATTCTCGGCGCCGACGGCCGCGTCCGTACGGTGCGCGTCGACGCCAATTCCGGACGCATCCTCTAACCACGAGCACAACGCCATGCGCGTACTTGTTGTCGAAGATGATCAAGTCCTAAACCGCTCGCTGTCTGAGCAGCTGGAGCGTGCCGGCTACGCGGTCGATCGAGCCGAGGACGGGCGCGAAGGCCTTTACTATGCGACGGAATACCCGCTGGACCTGGCGATCGTCGATCTCGGATTGCCGACCCTGTCGGGCGTCGAGCTCATCAAAGGGTTGCGTGCCGAAGGCAAGGAGTACCCTGTGCTCGTGCTTACGGCCCGGGACCGTTGGCAGGACAAGGTCGAGGCGCTGAAGTTCGGCGCCGACGACTACGTCGTCAAGCCATTCCATATCGAGGAGCTGCTGGCCCGCGTCGATGCGTTGCTCAGGCGGGCTGGGGGCTGGGCCCAGTCCGAGCTCGTCTGCGGACCGATAATGCTGGACACGCGCAGTCAGGAAGTCAGGGTCGAGGGCGAGCCGCTCGAGCTGACGAGCTTCGAGTACAAGCTGCTCGAGTATCTGATGCTGCACGCCGGAGAAGTGCTTTCCAAGACACAGATTACCGAGGCGCTTTACGACCAGGATTTCGAGCGCGACAGCAACGTCATCGAGGTGCTGATCGGCCGGCTGCGCCGCAAGCTCGATCCCGACGGTCGTTACAAACCGATCCAGACGCTGCGCGGCCGCGGTTATCGGGTTGCGCTTGCGCGCGGCAACGATGCCGAGTCCGCCAGCGAAGAGACGGCCTAAGGACGCCGGGCGAGCTCGAGATGGGCCCATTCCCAGCCCATTGGATTCGATCTCTTCGAGCACACGTGTTGCTCGGCGTCAGCGCCGTGCTCGTCGTGCTGTTCGGTATCACGATTTTCGCGCTAGACCTCACGTTTCAGCGCAGCACCGAGCGCGCGCTCGAGGAGCTGCTCGACGCGCAGCTGCTCGGGCTCATCGCGCTGGCCGAGCCCGATCCTGTGCTCGGCCTGACGCTGCCCGAGGATCCGGCCGATTCCCGTTTCAATGTCGCCGATTCCGGGCTCTATGGGGCGCTTTGGGACGGTACCGGTGCGCGGATCTGGCAGTCGTTGTCGCTGCTCGACCGCGGTGTCGATCCCGGGCCGCTGCCCGAGCCCGGCGAGCGGCGCTTCACGGACATCGTCATGCCCGGACTGGCGCCGGCGCGGGGACTGCTGATGGGGATTGCCTGGGAATACGCCGACGGCAAAGTGGGTACGTTCACGTTCGGCGCCATGGTTTCGCTCGAGCCTTATACGGCGCGCCAGCAAAGCTTCAGGCGCAACCTCATCGGTTGGTTCGCGGGAATCAGTCTGGCCATGCTCGTGGTGATTGCCGGGCTGCTCGGCCTCGTGCTGCGCCCGGTCGGGCGGCTCGAGCGCCAGGTCAGAGCGGTCGAGGCCGGCCAGCGCAGCCAGCTTTCCGGACGCGTGCCGACCGAGCTCAAGGGACTCGCGGGGAACCTCAACGCGCTCATCGATACGGAGCGGCGTCGACAGGCCCGCTACCGCAACACCCTCGATGATCTCGCCCACAGCTTGAAGACGCCCCTGGCCGTCATGCGCACGCTGCTGGGCGACTCAGGGCGCACCGAAACGGCCGAGGACGCGGAGCTCATCCAGGCCGTCGATCGCATGGAGGAACGTGTGACGTATCAACTCAGGCGCGCGCGCGCGTCCGGTGCCACGGGCCTCGGCATGGAGCCCGTCAAAGTCGCCCCTGTGCTGGATGACCTGAAGCTCACGCTCGACAAGGTTTATCGAGACAAAGCGATCAGCGCTGAGGTGGCGGCATCGAGCAATGTCGTGTTTCTTGGAGATGCTGGCGATTTCACCGAGATTGCCGGCAATATCATAGAAAATGCCTACAAATACGGTCGCGCCCGAGTGCGTGTACGTGCGTGGAACGAGGACGGTTCGCTCAGGCTCACCGTGGAAGACGATGGACCCGGCATCAGTCCGGGCGAGGCCGAAGCGCTGATCGAGCGCGGCAGCCGGGCTGATGAGTCCGTGCCGGGGCAGGGCATCGGGCTTGCGGTCGTTCGTGAGATCGCGGATCTGTATCAGGGACAGCTCACCGTCGGCGAGTCCGATCTGGGTGGGGCGAAGATTGACCTCGACCTGCGGCGCGCCAGCTACGACAGCGAGCGTATGTAATTTCTCTAAAAACTATATATCTAATTAATAATTAACCATATTTATGGGTTTTCCTCGCTCGATCTGCGCGCCCTGATCTCCTTGAAAATCGGCTCGACGAGGTCGATCGGCAGCGGGAAGATGATCGTGCTCGTATTTCTTTCGGAGGAGATCTCAGTCAGCGTCTGCAGGTAACGTAGCTGCAATGCCTGTGGTTGCCCGGCGAGTATGTGCGCGGCGTCCGCAAGCTTCTGCGATGCCTGAAACTCTCCCTCCGCATGAATGATCTTGGCGCGCCGGGCCCGCTCAGCCTCGGCCTGGGCCGCAATCGCGCGAATCATGCTCTCATCGAGATCAACGTGTTTGATTTCGACGTTCGAAACCTTGATTCCCCAACTTTCGGTGTTCTGGTCGAGGATTTTCTGAATATCGGCGTTGAGCTTTTCGCGCTCGGCGAGCATGTCGTCGAGCTCGTGCTGGCCGAGCACGGAGCGTAATGTCGTCTGCGCCAGCTGGCTCGTCGCCTCGACGCGATTCTCGATCTGGATGATGGACTTTTCAGGATCGATGACACGAAAGTAGATAACTGCGCTCACTTTCACCGAGACGTTATCGCGCGAGATCACATCCTGCGTCGGCACATCCATGACAATCGTGCGCAGATCCACGCGCACCATTTTCTGAATACCGGGGATCACGATGATCAGGCCGGGTCCCTTGACCTTCCAAAAGCGTCCGAGCAAGAAGATCACGCCACGTTCGTACTCGCGCAGAATCTTGATCGCGCTGAATAAGAAGAAGGCGATGGCGGCGGTGATTAGGACTGGCAGTTCGAATAACATGCTAACTCCTTGAAAATACTAGTTTTGCACAGGCTCTACGTGGAGCACGAGGCCTTCGATCCGCGTAACTCTGAGCAATTGATCCTTAGTGATTGGCACATTCGAGCGGGCGAGCCAACGCTCGCCGTGCGCCCAAACCTGCCCCTCGACGGTGAAATCCTCGAGCGCCTTCGCCGTCATCTGCTGCATTTCCTCAATGCCGCTGACGACGGGACGAACCCGCGATTTCATGGCAAACCAGATAATGGCGAGCAGCAGTGAGCCGCTCATGAAGGCGATCGTCGAGATCAGCGGAATGGAGACGCCGAAACCCGGCAGATCCGTATCGATCAGGATCACTGAGCCGAATACGAACGCGGCAATACCGCCGAGCCCGAGCGCACCGAAGCTCGGAACCAGAAACTCCGAGATCATGAGCACGACCCCGAGCGCGATGAGCGCTAGCCCCGCGTAGTTCACGGGCAAGATCTGAAACGCAAACAACGCGAGCAGAAGCGAGATGGCGCCGACGACGCCGGGGACGATCGCACCCGGATTGTAGCCCTCGAAAATGAGCCCGTAGATGCCGAGCAACATGAGCATATAGGCGACCGTCGGATTGCTGATGACCTCGAGCAACCGCGTGCGCCAATCGGGCTCGATACGCTCGTAAATGATCCCGTCCGTATCGAGTGTTATCTCACGGCCGTCGATCTCGACCTGCCAGCCGTCCAGTTGTTCGAGGAGATCGCTGAGATCCGTAGCGATTAAGTCGATGACATTGGCTTCCAGCGCCTGTTCTGCGCTCAGGCTTTCCGCGGCGCGCACCGCCCGCTCGGCCCAGTCCGCGTTACGTCCGTGCAGCTCGGCGAGGCTGCGAATATAGGCCACGGCGTCGTTGATGGCCTTGCGCTCCATCGCGGTGCCGGGCTCGGCTGAGGATGGCGCTCCCGTTTCGGTCTCGGTCGCAGTCTCCGTGTCCTCCGTAGCCTCATCGTCGTCTGCTTCGGTCTCCTCGGGCTCGGCGGTCGGCGTAGCCGGCGCGGCTGTCGGCGCACCAATCGCGACGGGCGTCGCCGCGCCGAGGTTCGTAGCCGGCGCCATGGCGGCGATGTGGCTCGCGTAGAGGATATATGTTCCGGCGCTTGCGGCCCGCGCGCCCTGAGGATAGACGAACGTCGCAACGGGCACCGAAGAGTCGAGGATGCCCTGAATCATGTCGCGCATCGACGTGTCGAGGCCGCCAGGGGTATCCATTTCGATGACAACGAGTGCGGCATCGCGCTCGCCAGCTTCCTCGATGCCACGCACGATGAAGTCAGCAGTCGCAGGGCCGATCGCTCCCTCGATTGCGAGCAGCGTCGCAACACCCGAGCTGGGCTCGGTCTCCTGGGCGCCTAGCCAAACAGCGCAGCCGAGGGCCAGCACGGCTGTGAGGGCCGTTCGTCTGAGTTTGGTTGCCGTCGCCGACATCAGCACATCATAACAGTGTTGATGCTGGAGCCCGCCATCGGTGTAACCCGCGCAGTCCTTTGCACTGCGCCCGGGCGGGCCGTATAGTCGCGCCGGTATGACGCAGTCGATAAAACAAGGCGATTGGCATCCGGCGAGCTGGCAGACGCGCCAGGCCAGCCAGCAGCCGATCTACCGCGACCAGGCGAGGCTCGAGGACGCGATCGCCCAGCTGAGCCGGTTGCCGCCACTCGTCACGAGCTGGGAGATCGAGGCGCTCAAGGAGCACCTCGCAGCGGCCCAGCGCGGCGAGGCATTTCTGCTGCAGGGCGGAGACTGCGCCGAGAGCTTTGCCGACTGCTCATCCGACGTCATCGTTCAGAAGCTCAAAATCCTGCTACAGATGTCGCTCGTGCTCGTCATGGGGCTCAGAAAACCCGTCATTCGAGTAGGCCGCATGGCCGGTCAGTACGCCAAACCGCGCAGCGCTGATATGGAGACGAAGGACGGCGTTACGCTACCGAGCTATCGCGGTGATCTCGTCAACCGGATGCCATTCACGACTGAGGATCGCGAGCCGGACCCCGCGCTCATGCTGCGTGGCTACGAGCGTGCGTCGTTGACGCTGAACTTCGTGCGCTCGCTCGTCGACGGCGGTTTTGCAGATCTTCACCATCCGGAAAACTGGGACCTCAAGTTCGTCGGGGACTCGCCGATGGCCGAGGAATACCACAGGATGGTTCAGTCGGTCTCCGATTCACTGGAGTTTTTCGAATCTGTCACGGGCGATGCGATGCATACGCACCGCGTGGATTTCTATTCCTCCCACGAAGGCCTGCACCTGCCGTACGAGCAGGCGCAGACGCGATTCCTCCCGCATCGCAAGCGCTGGTATGACCTGACCACGCACTACCCTTGGATTGGCATGCGTACGATCGAGCTCGAAGGCGCCCATATCGAGTTCTTCCGCGGCATCAGCAATCCGATCGGCGTAAAGATCGGCACGGGTGTCGGCGATGAGCAGCTCCAGGCGTTGATTCATGCGCTCAACCCGCAGAACGAGCCCGGCAGGCTCACGCTGATTACGCGATTCGGCGCCAAACATATCGATGAGCACCTCCCGCGCGTCATTCGAACCGTGCGCGCGACGGGCTCGCGCGTGCTCTGGATCTGCGACCCGATGCACGGCAACACCGAGTCGACGGCCGAGGGCTATAAAACACGGCGCTTCGACAATATCCTCACCGAGCTCAAGTCAGCCTTTCGCATCCACAAGGAGGCCGGCAGCTACCTCGGCGGCGTGCATCTCGAGCTCACGGGCGACAACGTAACCGAATGCGTCGGCGGCGCGATGGGCCTGACCGAGGCCGATCTGGCGAGCGCCTACAAGACCCAGGTCGATCCGCGCCTGAATTACGATCAGGCCATGGAGATCGCCATGCTCATCGCCGGACACGTCCGCGCGAACGGCTAATTTAGGCTGACGTGCCAGACCCCGTGGCACATTTTGACCCCGACTGCCGGCGCTGCCCGCGCCTGGCGGGCTTTCTCGCCGAGCTCAGAGGGGAGCACCCGGACTATTGGAACAAGCCCGTCCCAGCGTTTGGCGATAGCGCCGCCAAGCTCCTAATCGTCGGCCTCGCGCCCGGGCGTCACGGCGCGAACGCAACGGGTAGGCCGTTCACGGGTGACTTCGCCGGCATCCTGCTTTACCGCACGCTGCATGAGCTCGGGCTTGCGAGTGCGGCGGAATCCGTGCGTCGAGATGACGATCTGAAGCTGCTGGGCTGCCGCATCACGAACGCCGTAAAATGTCTACCGCCGCAGAACAAGCCCACGACGTCTGAAGTGAACACCTGCAATAGCTTTCTTACCGCTGAGCTCCAGGCACTGCGCGCCGGTGCTGTCATCCTTGCGCTCGGCACCATAGCGCACCGAGCCGTGCTCAGGGCCTTTTCGCTCAAGCAAGCTGACTTTCGATTCGCTCATGGCGCCCGCCACCGCCTCGACGACGATCGTTGGCTCGTCGATTCCTACCATTGCAGCCGCTACAACACGCAAACAGGCCGACTGACGGCCGAGATGTTCAGCAGCGCACTTGCCGAGGCCAAGCGTCTGGCGATTGCATCGCCATGAAGGAAGGGGTGGGTCACGCGGCTGGTGCAGGTGAGTTCTCTCCTGAGGCCCTCATCAAGCACCTGACTCATCGGCCGGGCACGTACGAGATGCTCGACGCCAACGGTCAGGTCATCTACGTCGGTAAGGCCAAGGATTTACGCCGCCGCGTGTCGAGCTATTTCCAGGGCCGTGCACAGAACGCCAAGACGATGGCGCTCGTCAATCTCATCGCTGACGTGCGAGTCACCGTCACGCGTACCGAGGTCGAGGCGCTCATGCTCGAGTACAACCTCATCAAGCAGCATAGTCCGCGGTTCAACGTGCTACTCCGCGACGACAAGAGCTACCCGTATATCCATGTCAGCACCGATCAGGCGTTTCCGCGGCTTTCGTTCTATCGCGGCGCGCGCAAGCGGACAGGAACGATGTTCGGCCCGTATCCGAGCGCGGCAGCCGTCCGAGAAACGTTGAGTCAGCTGCAGAAGCTCTTTCAGATCCGGCTCTGCGACGACAGCTATTTCGCCAATCGCAGCCGCCCTTGCTTGCAGTTTCAGATTAAGCGCTGCAGTGCGCCGTGCGTTGGCGCGATTTCCGAGGCCGAGTATGAGCGCGATCTCGATTCGGCTCTGTTGTTTCTAAGGGGTCGCAACCAGCTTGTAACCGAGCGCCTTGCCGAGCGTATGGACAAAGCGGCGGCGGCGCTCGACTATGAGCGTGCAGCGCAGTTTCGTGATCAGCTCGCGCGACTCAAGGCAATGGAATCCGAGCAGCTCGTCGCGAAAGGCGGTGGCGAGTTCGATGTTGTCGGCGTCGTAGACGAGCAGGGTCTGGCCTGTGTCACGGTCATGTTTTTTCGCGGTGGTCGTATGCTAGGCAGCCGCAACTATTTCCCGCGCGTCCAGGGCGAGGTCGAACCCGGAGAGGTCGCGCGGGCGTTTCTGCTCCAGTACTACACGGCCCGGGAGGCACCTAAGGAAATCCTCGTCAGCGAGGCCGTGGGTGAGTCTGCGGCGATCGCAGCCATGCTCGAGGAGAGGGTCGGCAGGCGCGTTTCGATACGTCATGCTGTTCGCGGTGATCGCGCGCGTTGGATAAAGATGGCACTGTCCAATGCCAGGCATGCGGCAAGACTGCGTCAGAAAGCCAGTGCGACGCTCGCGCGCCAATACGAAGCGATGGCCGACGCGCTCGGACTCGACGAGGTCCCGAGCCGTCTCGAGTGCTTCGACATCAGCCACACCGGCGGTGAGCAGACGAGCGCGTCGTGCGTTGTGTTCGGTCCGGATGGGCCATTGAAATCTGACTACCGCCGTTTCAATATCACAGGGTTAGCCGCGGGAGACGACTACGGGGCCATGGCGCAAGCCCTGCAGCGCCGGTATGCGCGATTGCGTAAGGGCGAGGCGCCCATCCCGGATCTCGTCTTTATCGACGGTGGGCGAGGACAGCTTGCCGCGGCGGCGAAGGCATTTGCGGAATATCAGCTCGAGGGAGTGACGTTGATTGCAGTAGCTAAGGGTAGGGGACGCCGAGCGGGCATGGAGCGCCTGTACACGCTCGATCGCAAAGAGCCGCTTCGTCTGAAACCCGATTCGCCAGCGCTGCATCTGATCCAGCAGATTCGCGACGAAGCGCACCGATTTGCGCTCGTGAGCCATCGCGCACGACGCAAGAGCAAGCAAGTCAGCTCGCCACTCGAGGACATCAAAGGGCTCGGCCCGAAACGCCGCCGCGCGCTGCTGCGCGAGTTCGGCGGCTTGCAGGCCGTCTCGAGCGCTGGCGTCGAAGAGCTCGCTCGCGTCAAGGGAATCTCCGAGCAGCTCGCCGAGTCAATTTACGACCACTTGCACGCGGACTAAAGCATGGTTTTTAACGTACCCAATACGCTGACGTCGTTTCGAATCATCGCGGTACCGCTCGTCGTCGTTGTGTTCTATCTGCCGGTCGACTGGGCGGGGCCGGCCTCGGGCCTGCTCTTCGGATTGGCTGGCGTTACGGACTGGCTGGATGGTTATCTCGCACGTCGGTTCAATCAGACATCGAATTTCGGTGCGTTCCTTGACCCGGTTGCCGACAAACTCATCGTCTCCACGGCACTCGTAATCTTGGTGCAGCGCGATCCGACACTGCTCAATACGCTCATCGCGGCGGTGATTATTGGCCGGGAGATCACGGTGTCGGCGTTACGTGAATGGATGTCCGAGCTCGGTGCGCGTGCGCATGTGTCCGTCTCTTTCTTTGCGAAGTGGAAAACGACCGTGCAGATCTTCGGTATCGGCTTCATGTTGTATCAACAGCCGTTCTTCGAGATCCCAATATACGAGATTGGTGTCGGTCTCATGATCGTTGCCGCGGCATTGACGCTGTGGTCAATGCTCGACTACTTGAAGGCCGCCTGGCCGATCATGAGAAAGCAGGATTAGACAGCCGTCTCGAAGAGGGCCAGCAGCCGGTTCCATGCCCGTTCGGCCTGCGGCTCGTGGTAGACGTGCGAATCTGGCGGACACCAGCCATGCAGCGTCCCGTCGTACACTTCGATCTCTGCTGGCAGCCCGGCGCTGGCAAACGACTCTCGCAGCACGTTCTTGGCATCTGGCTCATTCGCATCGTCGTTCTCAGCGATGGCAAAGAGGTAATGTGCCTGCATCGTAGGAATCAGTAGATGCGGGCTGTCGGGCCCGTCTGTTACGAGCCCACCGCCGTGGAACGATGCGCCGGCACCGACCGGTATGACGGGCGCTCGTGTCACGCGGTAGTAGGGATTGATCACCAATACGGAATAGCCGGACGCGGCGAGCCGTCTGCCCATCTGCCTGAAGGCCGGACGCAGGCTCATGATGTCGGGCCAAATAATGACGCCCGCATCGGCAACAGAATCGACAAGCCAGCGCCAGCAGATAGGGCGCCAAATTCCCGTCGCGTCAGCTCTCCCTAGCGTCGCAGGTAGTCCATCGATTCTTCATGAGTTCTGTCGTCGCACATGTTTGAAGCGTCAGCGCTAATTGACACCGTTGTGAGTCCATCGCAGCACGCGGCGACCATTGTTGACTTCACCCAGATAGACGTTGCCGTTCGAGTCCGTCGCGATCGAATGAATGTGGTAGAACTCACCGACGCCGTGCCCGCCGTAGCCGCCGAAGAAACCGACCAATTTCATGCTTTGGCGTTCTACGATCTGGACTTTCTTATTGCTTCCGTCGGGCACGTAGAAAAATCGCTGCTCTGGGTCGGCCGAGAAGCCGACATCGAAACCGGTGCCCTCACGAGCCGAGGTTTTGCGCGCTATGTAGACTTCGTTGACGAACGTGCCGTCGATCCGAAAGGCCTGAATTCGATTATTCACGCGATCGCCGACATAGACGAGCCCGTCATTGGACACGCCGAGCCCGTGAACCAGATTGAACTGCGGTGAGCCCGGTCCTTCGAACGTGCGGGTTCGCGGCGCCGAGTCGTCGGGCCTATTGCCGTAGGCACCCCAATGGCGTTTGTAGGCGCCCGTGTCGGCATCGAATACGATGACGCGCCGATTCGCATAACCGTCGGCGACGAACACTTCGTTCGTCGGAGCGTGGACGACCACGCCGGCAGGTCGGCCCAGGTTGACCGTATCATTGCTACCCTGGGACTGGCCATGCTCGCCGATCTGCAACAAAAATTCCCCGTTGCTCGTAAATTTCAGAATGTGTGCGTCGTCGTTGCCGTTGCCCGTGATCCAAACATTGTCGTTGTGATCGACAAAGATGCCGTGCTCGTTGTCTGGCCAGCGATAGGCCGTCGCGCTTGCGCCCTCCCGGGCCGCAGAAGTGGTTGGGCCTCCCCAGGCCTGTACCACGTTGCCGGCTTCATCGAATTCGATTACGGAAGGTGCCGGCACACAACAGTCGGCGCTACCGCTTTCGCCATAGCTATCGTGCTCGTCCAAAGTTCGCGGACGCTGCAGTACCCAGACATGATCATCTGAATCCACGGCGGTCCCGGACACTTGTCCGAGCATCCAGTTGTTGGGTAAAGGCTTCGGCCAGTAGGGATCGACTTCGAATCGCGGCACTCCGGTTTGCGCGTAGAGCGCTGTTGGCAGTATCGCGAGGGCGCACAAGAGAGTTGTACGAACACAGATCTTCATCAGCTGCCTCCTTAGCCGGCCGCTGGCGGCATAAGCGATGCGAACCTTCACGACCTTGCTACGCTTGGGTTCCGCAAAGAATGACACGCGGGTGTCTCCTTTGGCTCCCTGGGCGCAATTCTACCCATATACGACTGAAGATTATCCCTGAACCTGCCGTGCCTTAGCGCAACAGCCCTCAGTCAGAGCAGTGACTCGAGCGGCCGGCGAAGCTGGTTCAGTTGGGCTGGCCCGTAATTAACGGCTTGTTAATGCCCGATGACGGCCGCAAAATCGGCATATGAGTTCCACGAGAGAGGCCGAAGCACTGACCGTCATACCGAGTAAGCGCCGACTGGGCGCCGTCGTATCGATCATTCTACTCGCCACCTCTTATCTCGCTGCGCAAGAGCGAGCTTCCGAGTGGATCGCCGCAGGGGTTTTGCACTCCTCCAACGCCGAGCCCGACGATCAGCTCGGCGTCGGCGGCGCGCTCATGGGGCCGACGCTGGCGATCAGTAGAGACGGCAGAACGCTTGCCGTCGCAGCGCCGCACGAGGACGGCGGCGCGCGCGGCATCGATGGTGATCAGGCCGATAACTCCGTTTACGGCGCCGGTGCCGTCTACGTGTTCACGCGAAACGGCGATACCTGGAGGCAGCAGGCCTATCTGAAGGCATCGAACCCCTCGCTGCTCGACGGTTTCGGCTTCGCGATAGCGCTGAGCGGGAACGGCGACACGCTCGCCGTCTCGGCCAATTACGAAGACAGCAGCGCGTCGGGTGTAGATGGCGATCAATCAGACGAGTCGGCCGAGG
>JAOTTJ010000400.1 GCA_029864465.1 Gammaproteobacteria bacterium
GATCCGGACGAGACCAGCGCAGCTGGCCCGATTCGGCATCGATCGCGTGCAGGCCGTCGGTCGTTCCAACGATGAGATCGCCGAGCGTCGTGACCTGCTGCCAGACGATCCGTGCATCGAAATTGACGCTCCAGGCTGGGTCCACGGCCCTAGCCTGATTGGCGGACAGCGCCAGAATCAGCGTGAGCTGACAGGTGATGAGCGTCAGGAAGGGGCGCCGCGGGCGCGGCAAGTGGCTTTGATGCATCGTGAACACCCCGAGGATGCTGGAAATCGTGACTAGAAGCCTCGCCGATCGGGCGGGCCTGGTCCGCGATCAGTGTCACAGTCTCACCCCCGAGAAATTGGGGCGAAATCGGGGTCGGAACGACGGCGTGAGAGCGCGATGTCCAGAACCGTGTTTCGACCGCGATTTGTTGGGTCTCGACGCCGCGTTGCCGCCCACGGGGGGCTCATGCAGAATAGGTTTCGACTATCGCTGATTATTCGGGAGGGAAAACCATGAGAGCTCGACGAATCGCAGCGCCCGTGTTCCTCGCGGCCGCGATCGCCTTGATCCCGCTGTCGAAAACGCTGGCGCACCACGGCGATGCCGGTCGCTACGAGGAAACGATCACGACGTTGTCAGGCACGGTCGTCGCCTTGCAGCTGATCAATCCGCATTCTCTGCTCATCTTCGACGTCGTTGATGAGGCTACGGGTCAGTCCGTGCGCTGGCAGGCGGAGATCTCCAACGCCAATGGCCTCGCACGCATTGGCTGGACACGTGACACGCTCAAGCCGGGCGATCTCGTGACGATGTCCGGGCGTGTGCTCAAGAGCGGCGCGCCGTACATCAACCTGAGCGAGCGCTCGCGGCTCACGCGGACCGACACGTGCGAGGAGCTTTATTACTCCGGCATGATTTTCGGTGAGCCGCCGGACTATCCCGCGCCGACCTGCGACTGACGTTAGAGCGCAGAGGCCTGCCGTGGCCTATCTCTATTTCACACCGAATCTCGCCCGCCAGGTCGAGTGTCCGCCCGGTGAGCTCGAGGCCGGCACGGTCAGCGAGCTTCTCGAGCGCTACTTCTCGCAGTGGCCAGCGGTACGAGGCTACGTGCTCGACGATCAGGGTGCCGTGCGCAAGCACGTCAAGGTTGTCGTCGACGACAACTACCTGATTGATCGCGACGAGCTGTCCGATCCTGTGCGGCCGGACAGTAAGGTCTACGTGTTTCAGCTTCTTTCGGGGGGATAGCGGTGGCAGACGCACGATTGGTCATCGGAACGCGCAAGGGGCTCTTTATCGTCGCGCGCAACAACGGTGACTGGATTGTCGAGCACGCGGCGTTGCTCGGCGAGCCCGTAACACTCGTGCTGCCGCAGTCCGACGGTGGCTTGCTCGTCGCGGTCGAGCACGGCCACTTCGGCGTCAAGCTCAAGCGCTCGAACGACGGCGGGCAGACTTGGGAAGAACGCCCGACGCCAAAGTATCCCGAGAAGCCGGACGACGTCGAAGACCTCGATCCCGTACGTCACGAGCCGATTCCGTGGGACGTCAAGACCGTCTGGGCGCTCGAGTCCGGCGGGCCCGACAATGCCGACGAGCTCTGGTGCGGCACGATTCCCGGCGGCTTATTTCATTCGGTAGACGGCGGCGATAGTTGGTCGTTTGTCGACAGCCTATGGAGTCATCCGGACCGAAAATGCTGGGTCGGCGGCGGCGCGGATTATCCCGGTATTCACTCCGTTGTCGTCGATCCGCGCAATTCGGATGTTATTCGCATCGGTGTGTCCTGTGGCGGTGTGTGGATCAGCGAGGATCGCGGCGCGACGTGGCGCTGTTACGGGGAAGGGATGCGCGCGGCATACATGCCGCCGGATCAGGCTTATGACATGCGCACGCAGGACCCGCATTGTCTCGTGCAATGCCGAACTTCGCCTGAGCGTCTCTGGGTGCAACATCACAACGGCATCTTTCGCAGTGACGATTGCGGTCTGCATTGGACTGAGATCGAAGAGGCCGGCCCCTCGACATTTGGCTTTGGTGTTGTCGTCGATCCGAGCGACCCGGACACGGCCTGGTTCATTCCGGCCGTTCGGGACGATGAGCGGTATCCTGTCGATGGAAAGCTCGTCGTCACGCGCACATCGGATGGCGGTCAGAGCTTCGAGACGCTGACGAAGGGCTTACCTCAGGAGCACGCGTACGATCTCGTGTTCCGCCACGCGCTCGCCATTGATGAGCAAGGCGAAACGCTCGCGTTCGGCAGCTCGACGGGTAATCTTTGGATCAGCGACGACCGCGGCGATTCCTGGTCACACGTCAGTAGCAGCCTGCCGCCGATCTACTGCGTGCGCTTCGTTTAGGCGGGGCTCAGACGAACGGCGCGACCGCGAGCAGCACGACAATCGCCCCGCCGACGGTCATCTTTGCGATCGTGCCCCAGAATCGTCCCGCGGCAGCACCCGTGCCGGCACCGATGCTGCGCGCGATCGGATGCCCGGCCCAGAGATCTCCGAGTAAAGATCCTGCGAATGCGCCGATGCAGGCGCCGATGAGTGTGCCGAGGATCGGGGCAAGCGGCGTGCCCATCACGGCGCCGACGATGCCGCCGACAATGGCCAGCGCCGCGCCGCGTTTCGACCCGCCGGCCCGGCGCGAGCCGGTTGCGCCGAGCGAGAACTCGAGGATCTCACCGAGCAGCGCGAGCCCGGCTGCGACGTATAGCACCGGCCAGCTATAGAGGAACTCATCCGGTTGCCACCACTCGATCCCGGCCGCGAGCAACACCATGAGCCACGTGCCGGGCAGGTTGAACAGGACCGCGACCCAAAAGAGCACGTTCAGGACAGTCAGCCCGGTGACGTAGACGAAAATCAACGCATGCTCACCCGAGGTGCGGCGATGCTTACCGGCCCGTTACGAGGAGTTCT
>JAOTTJ010000401.1 GCA_029864465.1 Gammaproteobacteria bacterium
TCGGCCTTGCGATGCGCCAGGTGCCGGCTTCTCAGATAGTCGCTCAGCTCGTGCCGTGGGCCACCGGCGGCTTTATCGTCATGGTCACATCGGGCTCGCTGCTGTTCTATTCGGCCCCGCTCGAGCGGTCCGGGAATCTGTTCTTTCGAACCAAACTCGTCTTGCTCGTCCTGGCCGGCTTGAACGTCTTCGTGTTCCACAAAACGGTTTACGGTCGCGTTGCTGACTGGGATATCGATCGCGTCCCGCCGGCGAGCGCGAGACTTGCGGGCGGTGTAGGGCTCGCTCTGTGGGCCGGCATTATCGTGCTCGGCCGCATGATGGCGTATCAAGACTACTGGTTCGACGGCTGATGCTGGCTTTCTTCGAATTTCTGGAATACGCGCCGTTGCTCGTAGATATGCGAAGCTCTGCGTGGCTCTTCCCGGCAATCGCTAGCGTTCATCTACTCGGTCTCGCGATGCTCGGCGGTGCCGTGCTCGTCGTCGACCTACGGCTCTTAGGCTTCGTGCTCACACGCCAGCCCGTAGCCGTCGTTGGGCGCGCAGCCGAACCATGGCTCATCGCAAGCATGCTCGTCATGCTGCCGACGGGTCTGTTGCTCTTTATGTGTTTCGCAACGAAGTACTACTACCTGACGGCATTCTGGGTCAAAGTGACGTGCCTGTTGCTTGCACTGGCATTCACGTTCTCGATCCGCCGCCGCATCGTCATGGCCGACGACGCGAACGCCACCACGCGCGGGGCGAAGCTCGTCGCTGTTGTATCGCTCGCGCTATGGGCTACGATCGCGCTCGGCGGGCGATTGATCGGGTTTCCGTAGCGTCGAGGTTCCCCTCTGCAGCCCTCACGGCCGGAGGACGTTGCTTGCCTCAGCCTGCGCGATGTGCGCTTCGGCGTCGCCCGGTAACAGGAAACCTTGCTCGACAGCGTTCGCTGCCGCCGCGCGCACGGCTTCTACGTAGCCCTCATGGGTGCCGTAGCGCTCTTCGAGCGAGGGGCGGGGGTCGTCATTGGCCATTCGTTCCTCGCGCGTCGTCGCAAACGGGATCATTCCCCCGGCGTAGTTGCAGATCTTGCCGGCATGGAATCCTTCGGCGGTGATGTTCCAGCCCAGGTATGT
Source organism: Gammaproteobacteria bacterium (assembly GCA_029864465.1). Taxonomy (GTDB): domain Bacteria; phylum Pseudomonadota; class Gammaproteobacteria; order Steroidobacterales; family Rariloculaceae; genus JAHEEM01. The sequence goes on from JAOTTJ010000401.1 coordinate 1,124, forward strand.
GCCGAGTGGTGCGTCCCGCAATACATTCGGCACGCCACCGAGCTCGTTGCCGTCGGCATCGACACGTGGGACAAGTGTCGGCAGCACAGCTTTGATGGCAGGCGGCCAATTCGTTGCCACACCCGTGCCGTGGAGGTGATCGAAGTGCGGACCGTAGTCGTAGTCGAAGATCGGATTGACGAGACCGGTCGGGGCGCTCTCGGGTAGACCGGGTATGTCCGGAAAGCCTATGGCGTCCTTCGTCGGTGTAACGAGGACAGCGTTCTCGCCGTGCAGCCGCGGGTAGCGGCTCGGTGGCGGCTCGATATCGTGCATGACCCAGTCGCGCAAATGCACCTCGAGGGCATTGCGCAGGTCCCAGATGGGGACCGGATTGTCGGCCAGGAGGCCGCGACCGTAACCCGTGCTCGGACAGTTCGGCGGTGGGGGTGGCTCGACATCGATGGTGCCGTCGCCGCCGCCGTGGCGCGCGCTCGCCGAGTAATAGCGGCGCACATTCGCCGGCAGTGGGATGTCGGTTCTCGGGTCCGTCCCGACGAAGCTAGGGCCGGCCTTGAGCCCCCAAAGCTCGGCCGAGCCGAGATTCTCGATGATCTTCGGGCACGTGTAGCTGGCCTTGCAGCGGTCGAGTAGGCCCACTGTCGGCAGATCGCGGGCGTAGTCGGGCCAACGCTCCCACCACATAGCGCCTTCACCACCGGGCTCATAGAGCTTCAGTACCCCATCGGGCATCGCGAACCGGAAATTCATCGCGAGCCGCCGGCCGGCGCGCTGCGCCCAGCTACCGTCGTGCACGCGGCGTCGTTGCTCGTCCTCGTTGAAGCCGAGGTGGATGTACTGCCGCAGCATATTCCCGGACTGCGAGGCGCCGCGCGCGATGACCCATTCGACTTGTTCGGCGACCGGGTTGGCCGTGCCTTCGTTATCGGCGAGTTCGTACTTGAAGAACGAGCCGACGTCGCGAAACGCGGCGAAGCCGATACCGAGCACGGGCGGATCCTGCGTCGTGAACACGACTTGATAGACGCGGTCGGGCTCGAAGCCGCCTCGTACGCAAATCTCGGTCGGGTCGGGTGTGCCCGGAAACGCCGGATCCGTGCCGTTGCCGCAGCGCGCCCACGCCCAGTCATCGCTGGCAACCTCGTGCGTCGTGCCCGTGATGCCGTCGATAGTTTCGGATTCGATGACCGTTAGGGTCGCCGCACTCGTATCGAGTGTTACGGGATAGTAGGGCATCGGATTCGAGTGCACGAAGATCTGGCTCGAGCCCGGTCCTTCTGCATTGATGATGCGTCCCATGACGGTCCCGGTTATCGCTGAGCCGTCGGGGTTCTTTGCAATCGGCACGACGGCGATGTCGCGGCCCGGAGTAGCGTGTGCCGTGCGCCCCCGATTATCGCCCTGCCAACCGCTGCTGAGCCCTAAGTCACCGTCGGCACGGCGCTCGGGCGATAGCGTAATCCGTCCGCCCCGGTTGGGTACGTACTGCCAGAGCAGGCCGCTACTGCGCGACATGTCGATTGGTTTGACGAGGAAGAACGTCGCCATGTACTCGACGTTGCCGTTCGCATTGCGCGGTGCGAGCTCGATATCGGTGATGATTGCGTTACGCGGATCCTCGGGATCGAGCTCACCGAATGCGCGTCCTTCAATCGTCTCGTATTGGCCGATATCGCCGTAGGCTTCACCGTCGAAGGCGGGCGAGGTCACGGTGTCGATGACGATGCGCGTGACGTTTGCGTGGCCAACGGTCGAGTGGCTGAGAAGGACGGTCAAACAGCCAACGA
>JAOTTJ010000402.1 GCA_029864465.1 Gammaproteobacteria bacterium
TCGCTGGATATCGATGACGGATACATCGTCGGTACCGCCGTTGGCCGCGAGTGCGTAGCGGCCGCTGAAGCCAAGGGCGTTGATGTCAGGGAAGCAACCGACGTTTCCATTCGGGAGGCCGTGAGGGATTCGAGAAGGGTTTGCAAGCAGTTGCGCGCAAGATCGATCGGAGTCTTGTGCCACTTTCCCGCCATCACCGAGGGGCAGTTGCAGCACAGCTGCGACTTCACGACGCGCCAAATCGATGACTGAGAAAGTGCTCCCTCCATCCTCGTTTCCGCCCCCTTCCGAGCTGCCCACAAATGCGAATCGGCTGTCATCAGACTGTGCAAACCCCACGGGGCCATAGCCACCGCTAGGAATCACGGCCTCGATCGCATTCGTAGTTTCGTTATTCGCCGGATCCAAGGCTGCTCGGAGATCGAGAACGGTAATGGTGCCGGGATGCCCGTGCGCGAAGGCGGCAACGTCTGCAGGCATTGCGTTGCCTGCATGGTTAACGACGAATGCCGTTTGACCTCCACTGGAGATCACAACGTTGCTGGGGAGCCCTGCAGCAGGCGCGTCCGCGATTCCATCACCGTCGGTGTCGACGTCCCGCGTGACTCGTATCCGACTGACGATGGCGTTCGACGTGGCGTTATTCGCCGACTCCAATGCCTTGCTGAGATCAACAACGATTACGGACGGATCCCATCGACCGCTTACCAAGGCGAACGGACCATCTGCCCAAACGCTCTCACAGATCGGGATGACGATTAAGATCGAGATCCACAGCCCGATCTTGCTTTTCAGGCGCATTGCTTTGGGGATCGGTACTCGCTGAGTGTTGAGTCCCTGCGGTCGTCCAGAGGCTACTTACTGCACCCGTGGCCCGAGGGGTCCGCGTTGAATAATCTCCACGCGTGTTCCCCACGGATCGGTGATATACGTAATCACGTTGCCGCTCGAACCCGTTCGAACCGGCTCATCGAGCGTGATGCCTTCTGCCTCCAGCCGCTGCATAAAAGCTGCGTGATCCCTGACGTCGAAGCCGATGTGATCGAGAACCCGCCCTCTCGTCGGCGCCTGTTCCTGCTCGGCTCCACGAAAACGCATCTGCACGCCTGGAAGATCGACGACTGGCGCATCGTTGCGAGTACCTGGAGCGCCCCCGAATATGTTTGCGTACCACGCCTGCGCAGCCGCAACTTCGGATTGCGGGACAACCAAATGGACATGCTCGCCTCGTATCGGCACCGACTGGTTTCGATCCTCGAGAATTTCTATACGCACGCCATCCGGTGTTTCGACGTAGGCCTGGTCCAATCGGCCGTTGTTGCCCGGAATTACGTCGACGCCCTTTGCCTTCCATTCGGCGACTCGCTGCTGAACGTTGTCGACGATAAAACCGACGTGATCCACCACTGATCCCCGCGTACCGCCTTCGGCCTTTTCCATGCCCAGACGCAAATTTATGTACAGCCCGGGGAAACGCATCACGGGTTGGCCGCCTGGCATATACAGTTGCCCGCCCATGGCGAGAAAGAGGCTCTTATTTGCTTCGACATCCCTGGAAACGATGTGCCAATGACCCATAGTCACGCCGATGTCGTTGTACGGCGCCGGCTGGGCGCGCGCAGTAACTGCGGCCAACGCTGTGGCAATCAATAGCGCAATGAATGATATTCGAATCACGGCTAGCCTCCCCTAGTTCGCTTCTGCGATGTACGCCGTCGCGCCTGCATCGGTCTCTACGTTGTCGCAGTCGATCGACCGCGAGATGCAGGAACTGAATGACGGTGCCGCCACCTCGATTCTAATCGATTCTTGTTGCACGCCAGACGCGCATCGGTAGCTCTATCTCATCGGCCAATGGACTATTCTCCCTGCATATCTTCGAGCTCGAGACCACGGGTCTCGTGCACCATCCTGACGACAAACCAGATCGACAGAACCGCGCATAGGGTATAGATCCCATAAGCACCAGCAAGACCAATTCCGGCAAGCAAGACTGGAAAAGTCATCGTAATCGCGAAATTCGCGGTCCATTGAGCGAGACCACTGACGCCAAGCGCCGTACCACGAATCTGGTTCGGAAACATTTCGCCGAGCATAACCCACATGACCGGCCCCCACGAGAAATTGAAAAATACGACGTAGATGTTGGCGGCGACCAACGCCAACGGACCATAGACTCCTTCGAGCGATAGCGACCCGGATGGGCCAGTTGAAGCCCTGGTGAACGTGTAGGTAAGCAATGACAGGCTAAGAGCCATCCCGACGGAGCCGATCAGCAGAATCGGTTTGCGCCCGATCCTGTCGATCAACAGGATGGTTGCCGAGACGGCGGCAATGCTCAGCCCGCCGCTCAGCATATTGATCGCCAGCGCATCGGCCTCGGTGAACCCTACTGACTGCCAAAGCACTGCGCCATAGTAGAACACGACGTTGATCCCAACGAGTTGCTGCAAGGTCGCGAGCCCGAGCCCCACCCAAACGATTCTACGAATACGTCCGCTCTCCCGATCAGTGAGATCCGATAGGCGGGGACGGTGCCGGTCCTCGGCGAGAGACGCGTCTATTTCCTCAACCTTCCGGATCGCGATCGTTTGCCCAGTGAGTGTAGTCAGCACCTCAATCGCCAGCTCTCTTCTACGGATCATCACGAGGAATCGCGGGCTCTCGGGTATTAGCATGAGCGCTAGAAGAAATATCGTTGCCGGCACGATCTCGACCCAGAACATCCAACGCCACGCCTCGATGCCGAGCCAAAAGAGCGATACCGACGATCCGGCGGCGTCCGCAATTAGATAGTTCGATAAGAACGCGGCAAAAAGCCCCGAGATGATCGCCACCTGTTGTACTGTGGAGAGCATTCCGCGGTAGTGCGCGGGGGAGACTTCTGAGATATAAGCAGGCG
>JAOTTJ010000077.1 GCA_029864465.1 Gammaproteobacteria bacterium
GAGACGGGGATGAGTTACGAGAACTACGAGATCTTGACGACGGGTATGGTCGACACGCAGCAGCTCTTCGTCGAGCTGTTCGAGCTCGAAACGAACGCTGGCGATGGTTATGGTCTGCAATACAATCGCGAACGCCAGGTGCTCGTCGAGGATTTCGAGATTGTTGATGGTGTCATCATTCCCGTTGGCGACTACGAGTACGGTGCATTGGGTATCGAGATCTCCGGTGCAGAGCAACGAGCGTTTGCTCCGAGCATCGAGGTCTCATCGGGCGACTTTTTCAATGGTGACATCACGTCGATCGAGGCGGGTATCGACTGGCGGCCCAACAACAGGCTCTTCTTCGGTCTCGAGTATGAATACAACGACGTCGAGCTCCCGGCCGGCGACTTCGTAACGCGGCTCATTCAGGTCAGGGCGAACTATGCGTTCAACGTGCGCTGGTCCTGGGTCAACCTGATTCAGTACGACAATGAGTCGAGTGAAGTCGGCATCAACAGCCGGCTGCGCTGGAACCCGCGCTCAGGTCAGGATTTCTATCTCGTGATCAACCACGGTTTCGACGCAGAGAGAGCGTTCCGTAATCTTAGCTCCGTCGAGTCACAGGTCTCGCTCAAGTACACTCACACTTTCCGGTTTTAGGACCGGACGCCCCCGGGGAGCCTGCGGCCCGCCCGCGGGCTCCGGCGGGGAAAGCGCACATGGGTCTCAAGCCGAGCTATACCTGGCACGACGGATTCGCGATGCCGATGGGCTTTCCACGCGAGGCGTTCGGCGCTGCGCTCGAGTATTCGGCCGAGCCTGGCGATTTTTTCGTTGCAACTTACCCGAAATGTGGTACGACGTGGGCGCAGCATATCGTCTATCTGATCGCGCACCGCGGCGTACCCTTGCCGCCGACGAGCCCGATGGGCGAGGCTATTCCCCATCTCGAGGAGATCGGCACGCGCATGGTGGCGCGTAAGCCTGCGCCGCGCTATTTGAAGACGCATCTGCCATTCGGCATGACGCCTTATCACGAGCAGGCTCGGTATCTCTACGTCGCCCGCAACCCATTCGACTGCGCCGTGTCGTTCTACCATCACACGCGCGGCTTCGTTAAGCACTACGATTTTGCCGAAGGCCGGTTCGAGGATTATTTCGAGTGTTTTCTGGCCGGTGAGGTCGACTTCGGCGATTACTTCGATAATCTGTTGTCGTGGCACGAGCACGCCGGGGATGGCAACGTTCTGTTTCTGACGTACGAAAGTATGAGTGCCGATCCTCGTACGGCTGTGACGCGCATCGGGCAATTTATGGGCGCGGACTGTATCTCCGATGAGTCCCTGCTCAGTGCCGTTCTACAACACAGCAGCTTCGAGAGCATGAGCAAGGACCAGCAGCGCTGGTCGAGTCGCCGCCCGGATGACATGCCGGCATTCATTCGCAAGGGTATCGTCGGCGATTGGGAAAACTATTTCTTACCGAGCCAGGCTGCGCGATTGCTCGAGAAGCTCGACCGGCGCTGCCGAGGCACTGGCATCGAAGCGCTGTGGCCGGACCTCATTGCCGAGGCGCGACGTTTCGCGAGGAATACACAGTGAGTAACGTAGAGGAGTCTACCAATGAGCACTAAGCAAGAGACTGAGCTCGATGCAGCGGTTCTGCGCCGTCTGATTGCGCATTTGGATTCGCGTAAGGATGTGCAGAATATCGAGCTCATGATACTCGCAGGCTTCTGCCGTAACTGCCTGAGCAAGTGGTATGCCGAGGCCGCTAAGGAGCGCGGAATCAACGTCGATCTGTCAGTTGCCCAGGAAAGAATCTACGGCATGTCGTACGCCGACTGGAAAGCGAAACACCAGACACCCGCCACGCCCGAGCAGCTGGAGCGCTACGAGGCGGCGCAGCAGAAGAGTGGCTGAGAGCTCAGCAGAACCCTCGGCCTCGGCGCGTATGCCCGTCGTGTTTGTCGGTCATGGGTCCCCGATGAATCTGATCGAGGACAATCAGTGGAGCCGAGGATTTCGTGGGCTGGGCCAACGGTTGCCGAGGCCCGCGGCCATTCTCGCAGTATCGGCCCATTGGTTCGTCGACGGGACGTTCGTTACCGGTGGTGATTCGCCGCGGACGATCCACGATTTTTCGGGTTTTCCTCAGGCCCTCTACGAGATCGAATACCCGGCGCCCGGAGATCCCGATTTGGCCGAGCGCGCTCGCCTGCTCGTTGGCGGCGACCGTGCGGCCCTGAGCGCCGACTGGGGACTCGACCACGGCACGTGGAGCGTCCTGCGCTGGATGTACCCCGAGGCGGATATACCCGTCGTTCAACTGAGCATCGATCGCCGTCTCGAGCCGGCCGGCCACCTCGAGCTCGGCCGCCGCATTACGAGCCTGCGCGAGGAGTCCGTGCTGATACTCGCGAGCGGTAACCTCACCCACAATCTCCCCGACGCTTTTCGACGCATGCGGGAGGGCGCGACCGAGACGCCGGGCTGGGCCGCGCGGTTCGACGATGCGGCCGCCGAGGCCATAACGGGAAGGGACACCGCCGGCCTGCTTGCGCTGTGGCCGGATAGTCTTGACGGACGTCGCGCGCATCCGACCCCCGATCACTGGCTGCCCGTGCTCTATGCTTACGGCGCCAGCCGTCCGGACGATCGCGTTGATTTTCCTGCCGCGGGCTTCGATCTCGGGTCCCTCTCCATGCGCAGCGTCGTGTTCGGCTGATCCGCGATGGTCGAGGCATCTTGTCATTGCGGGGCCGTTCGATACCCTGGATCGCGCCGCGGCCTCTGTGCGAATCCGACTGGAACTGAGACGTTGTCGGGTATAGGCTTGAGCCGATCAGTAGTCCGCGCGTCAAACAAAAAAGACAGAGGGAGAGCCGCATGCAACTACATCGATTGATCCCAGCTGCCCTGGTCGTCTCGATGACGCCGGCGCTGGCTCAACAGTCCTCGCCGACGCTCGATTTCGAGTATTTCAAGGCCTACGTCCAGCCGGTCTACACGACGAAGCGGGACGGTAACGCCCGCTGTATTTCCTGCCACGCGCATCGGGATGTCATGCATCTCGAGCCGCCGGCCGAAGGTAGCGCGGCTTGGAGCGAGGCGAGCGCCCGCGCGAACTTCGCCATTGCGAGCGCCTATGTTGTTCCCGGCAAGCCGGAGCAAAGTCGCATGCTGCTGCATCCGCTGGCCGAGGAGGCTGGCGGCGATCCGCATCACGACGGCGGCAAGCATTGGGCCTCGAAAGACGATCCGGAATGGCAGCGCCTCGCGGCCTGGGTCCGTGGCGCGACGCTCGACAGCGCGCCGATGACCGCCGCTCTCAAGCCGCGCATCATCCAGACGAACAGTGCCGGTGACAATGTGCACATCATCGACGCGGCGACGAACCGCGTCGTCGGCGAGATCCATGGGATCGAGGTCGGGCATGGCGCAGCCGCGGCTCCCGACGGCAGCCGCTTGTACTTCAGCAACGAAGCCGAGGCGACGCTGGACGTCGTGGACGGGCAAACCTTGCGGATCATGGCGCAGATTCCGTTGACGGGGCGTCCGAACAACATCTCGTCGAGCCCGGATGGCCGGCGTGTCTATGTGGCGATTCGAGAGGGTTCCGGCGCCGTGGATATCATCGATACGCTGACGCTGACGAACGCGAAGTCGGTGCCGGTAGACGGCGGGGTGCACAACACCTTCACGACGCCTGACGGCCGTTACGTTATCGCCGGCACGATAGTCGGCAAGAACGCGACAGTTATCGATGCGGCAACTGAGGAGGTCGTCTGGACGAAGTATTTTGACCTCGGGGTTCGCCCGATTGCGTTCTCGTCTAATGCCGATGGCTCGACGCATTACATGTTTGTGCAGCTCTCGGGATTCAACGGCTTCGCCGTGATCGATTTCGAAACCCATGAGGAGGTCGCGCGAATCGAGTTACCGAAGATCGCTCCCGGCAAGGAACCCGTGCTCACGGGCGGCAACGAGTCGCACGGCATGGCGGTTACCTCCGATAACTCGGTGCTCGTCGTCGACAGCCGGCTCAACAGCGCTGTTTATATGTACTCGTTGCCGGATCTGACCTTGCTGGGCTCAGTCGACGTCGGCACGTCCCCGGACTGGGTGACGCTGACGCCCGACGGTCGTACGGCCTATGTGGCCAATGCAGGCTCCAACGACGTGTCCGTCGTCGATATCCATGGGCGCAGGGAAATTACCCGGATCCCGGTCGGCCAGGTGCCGAAACGAAACATCACGGCAATGATGCCGGAGTTGATGTTCGACTAGCGGCCGAAGGTCACGCTCACCGAGCCGAGCTCGCCGGCATCGGCTTCGAAGCTGTCGCCGGGTTCGGCCGAGAGGATCGGCACGAGGCTGCCGGCAAAGACGATTTGACCGGCGCGCATCGGGATGCCCGAGTCCGCGAGCCTGCGCGCGAGCCAGACGAGCACGTTGACGGGATCGCCCATGCAGACCGAGCTCACGCCGGAGCTCGCCTGCGTACCGTTGTGCTTCATCGTCAGCGAGATGCCGGCTGTATCGAAGTTTGCATCAACGGCGTGGCGCTCGCCGAGGACATAGGCGGCTCCGGCAGCGTTCGATGCAGCCATGTCTACGGCCGTCAGCTTGCCGCCGATCGAGCTGTCGGGAATCTCGAGCGCTACGTAGACGGCGGCGACGGCGGCGCGAATCTCATCCTCGTCCAGGTCCTCGCCATCGAGGTCCGCACCGAGCTCGAGTACGATCTCTCCCTCGACCTTTGGTGCCGCGAGCGTTCCGGCCGGGATCGTCGCGCCCGAGTCGACGCGCATGTCCTCGAACAACGTGCCGTAGACAGGTTCTGTCGTGCCGAATAGACGCTGTGCTTCGGCAGTGGTGAAAGCGGCCTTATAACCCGTGAGCCGCCGGCCATCGGCCGCCCACTGCTGGCGGTTGATGGCTTGGACGACATAGGCATCGTCGATACTGCCGCCGAGAGCCTCGGCGACAGAGGCCGCAGGGTCGTGGCCGCTCGCCAGGCGCAGCGCCTGCGCGATAGTTACAAAAGCCGTCGAATCGGGCACGGTCTAGCTCCTCGTAAAAACGCGTGACCTTAGGCTGCGGGTGGTCGCAGAGTCAACCGCAGCTACGCTTCCGCTAGCGCGTGACGAGCTACGACACGCTCGGCCGGTTCGGCGAGGCTGTCGAGGTTTTCAGAGGCTGGACCAGCAGGCCGCACAGCACACACGAGTTCTTCTTGATTAGTACCTTCGGCGTACGGAGAACTCGGCGAGGCCGCGTAGGGCACCCTTGAACGGCGTGTCAGCGAGATCATCGAGCGCGCGAACCGCCAGTTCGGCCTCCTGTTGCGCGCGCTCGGCCGTGTAGCGCAGGCCACCGGACGTTTCGATCGCGAGCTGGATCGAGGTCAGGTTCTGTGTGCCGCCAGTCTCGATGGCCTCGCGAATCATGTGCCGCTCGGCGGCGCTGCCGTTCTTCATCGCGTAGATCAATGGCAGCGTCGGCTTGCCCTCGGCGAGATCGTCGCCGATGTTCTTGCCGAGCTCCTGCGTCGTTGCGCCGTAGTCGAGTGCATCGTCGACGAGCTGAAAGGCTTGTCCGAGGTGGCGGCCGTAGAGAATCAGCGGCTGCTCGCTGGCCTTCTCACCCGCAAGGATTGCTCCGATGCGCGTGCCGGCCTCGAACAGCTTGGCCGTCTTGCGGTAGATGACTTCCAGATAGTCGGCCTCGGTGATATCCGGGTTATTACAGTTCATGAGCTGCAATACTTCGCCCTCGGCGATCGTATTCGTTGCATCGGCAAGCACGTCGAGTATGCGTATTTCGCCGAGCTCGACCATCATCTGGAACGAGCGCGAATAGAGGAAATCCCCAACGAGCACGCTCGCCTGATTGCCGAACAGGGCGTTGGCTGTTTCTTGGCCGCGACGTAGCCCCGAGGCATCCACGACGTCATCATGGAGCAGTGTGGCTGTATGGATAAACTCGACGATGGCGGCTGCAGGGATGTGAGAGTCGCCGTCATAGCCCGACGCCTTGGCTGCGAGCAGGACCGTAAGCGGCCTGAGCCGCTTGCCGCCACTGTGAATGATGTGATGGGCGACTTGGTTGACGAGGGCCACGTCGCTGCCTAGGCGCTGCACGACGAGGCGGTTCACGGCCATCCAGTCCTCGGCGACGAGTTGCCGAAGCGTTTCTAAGGATGGCAGCGGGGTGGAGTCTTGTGCGGGCTGCATGTCACGGAATCATGCCTGATCGCCCAGCTCATGGCGAGCGCGGCCTTGGTTGGCCGGGGGCCCTGTGGTCAGCGCTGGCAGGTGGACGAGCGGCCCTAAGTCGTTGACCACGCAGCACGGACTTACTACAATGGCGCGCTTTTCCGGCACCTCCTGGCCGGCGTCTCAAGACGGAGTTTTCCCGATGTATGCGGTATTCAAGACGGGCGGCAAGCAGTATCGCGCGAGCAAGGGCGATCGGCTGCGCGTAGAGCGCCTCGAGGCCGAGGAAGGCGCGACGGTCGAATTCGATCAGGTGCTGCTCGTCGGTGAGGGTACAAATGTCAAGTTGGGCTCCCCGCTGGTTTCAGGCAGTAAGGTCAAGGCCGAGGTCACGTCCCAGGGCCGCGCCCGCAAGATCAAGGTGCTGAAGTTCAAACGGCGCAAGAACTACATGCGCGTGAAGGGGCACCGCCAGCACTTTACGGAGGTGGAGATCACCTCCATCACCGGCGGACCTCGGACCAAGGCAGCGGCCAAGAACGAGGCGGCTGCCGAGACGCAAGCGGAGAATTAAGCAATGGCACACAAAAAAGCCGGTGGCAGCTCCAAGAACGGCCGCGATTCTGAATCCAAACGCCTGGGCGTCAAGCGCTATGGTGGCGAGCGGGTTGCAGCTGGGAACATCATCGTGCGCCAGCGCGGCACGCACTTTCATCCCGGCGAAAACGTGGGTCTCGGCAAGGACCACACCCTGTTCGCTAAGGCGGAAGGCCGTGTCGTCTTCAGGACGCGCGGGCCCAAGAGCCGAAAATACGTCAGCGTCGCAACTGACTGACCAAAGGCCGACCTGTTGCGCGAAAAAGCCCCCACGTGGGGCTTTTTTATTGGCCGTTACCCCTAAAATCTTGCCATGAAGTTCGTCGACGAAGCAGATATACGCGTCGAGGCCGGCCGCGGTGGCGATGGCTGTGCGAGCTTTCGCCGTGAAAAGTACATTCCGCGTGGTGGCCCGAACGGCGGTGACGGTGGTCACGGCGGTAGCGTTTTCCTCGTTGCGTGTGAAGAAATCAACACGCTTGTCGATTTTCGTGTGCGTCGGCGGTTTCGGGCCAAGCGGGGGCATGGCGGCGCAGGCAAAAACATGACGGGCGCCTCGGGCGAAGACCTGTATATCAATGTACCCAAGGGTACGATTATCGCTGACCTCGATACGGGTGAGACGCTCGGCGATCTGACCGAGGAAGGCCAGACGCTGCTCGTTGCTCGTGGTGGACGTGGCGGGCTCGGGAATACTCGCTTCAAGAGCAGCACGAACCGCGCCCCGCGACAGTTTACGCAGGGCGAGCCCGGCGAGCAGCGTCATCTGAAGCTCGAGCTCAAGTTGCTGGCAGACGTCGGCCTGCTCGGCCTGCCGAATGCCGGAAAGTCGACGCTAATCCGGTCGCTTTCGGCCGCACGGCCCAAGGTGGCCGACTATCCGTTCACGACGCTGCATCCGAGCCTTGGCGTCGTCGCGCTCGATACCGAGCGCAGCTTCGTCATGGCCGACATTCCTGGGCTCATCGAGGGGGCGGCACAGGGGGCTGGTCTCGGTATCCAGTTTCTCAAGCATTTGCAGCGAACACGCTTGTTGTTGCACATCGTCGACGCGTGTCCTGTTGCGGGCGAGTCCAGCCCCGAGGAGGCCGTCAGGGCTATCGAAGCGGAGCTCGAGGGCTATTCTGAGGCGCTCGCGATGCAGCCGCGCTGGCTCGTGGTCAACAAGCTCGATCTACTGCCGCCGGACTCGCGCGCTCAGCGCGTTGCCGACGTCAAGGCGTCGCTCGGCTGGGCCGAGCCCGCGTTCGGCGTCAGCGCCGCGACAGGCGAGGGCACGGCACAGCTCGCCGAGGCCGTCATGGCCTATCTGCAGGCTGCGGCTTCGAGCACTGAGGAAGAAGAGGCGGATTAAGCGTTCGTGTTGCAGATCGCGCTTATAGCAGCGCGATGTCGATGCACGCTGGCGCCGCGTAAGCGGCTTGCGCTAGGAGAGCGCTCTGACGCGAGCGTTGAGCCGGCTCTTATACTGCGCGGCTCTGTTCTTCTTGATAATGCCCTTCGTGACCATGCGGTCGATTTCGGGAACCGCCGCCCTGAAACTCACCTGCGCAGCATCCTTGTCGCCTTTCTGCACGGCGAGCAGGACCTTTCTGACGGCTGTGCGTAGCCGCGAGCGCATCGTCATGTTGAGAGCGCGGCGCCTTACGTTCTGTCGGGCACGTTTTTTCGCAGACTGAATGTTGGCCAAGATCTTTCCCTACGTCTGTGATCCACCGGGCAACGGGGCCCGGAAAAGGGCGGTATTATTGAGATCGCCCCGGGGCAAGTCAAGGTCGGCCGGGTATTTCGGGTTAGGCGATGGGCACGAACGAAGCCACGGCAGACGACAAAACGCAGGGTCTCCTCCGGTCGACGGCTGTTGTCGGCTCGATGACGCTGCTGTCCAGGATCAGCGGCCTGGCCCGCGATATCGGCTTCTCGCACTGGTTCGGCGCCGGCGCCGTGATGGACGCCTTCTTCGTCGCGTTCAAGATCCCGAATCTGCTACGGCGATTCTTCGCCGAGGGCGCATTCTCACAGGCCTTCGTGCCGATGATTGCCGAATACCGCAGCAACAGCACACCTGAGGAGACACGAGAATTCCTCAACCGGATCACTGGAACGCTGGGTGCCGTGCTATTTGTGGTGACGGTAATAGGCGTTGTCGCTGCGCCCGTCCTGATTCTGCTATTTGCGCCGGGCTTCACCGCGGAGGACGGCCGCCGCGCGCTGGCGGGCGACATGCTCAGGCTGACGTTTCCCTATCTGTTTTTCATCTCGTTGACAGCGCTCGCGGGAGGCATTCTGAACACGTACCGCCAATTCGCGGTGCCGGCGTTTACACCCGTTCTGCTCAACGTTGTGCTGATCGCATTCGCGGGCTGGGTTGCGCCGCAACTCGAGCGCCCAGCGATGGGCCTTGCGCTCGGTGTGTTCGTGGCCGGACTCGTGCAGCTGTTGGTGCAGGTGCCGTTCCTGCTGCGTCTCGGTCTGTTGCCGCGGCCACGCTGGGGCTGGGCCCACGACGGCGTGCGTCGTGTGCTCAAGCTCATGCTGCCCGTGCTGTTCGGTTCCTCGATCGCGCAGATCAACATTCTGTTCGATACGCTGATCGCGTCGTTTCTCGCGGCCGGAAGCATCAGCTGGCTCTACTACTCCGATCGGCTCATGGAGTTCCCGCTCGGCGTATTCGGGATCGCTGTGGCGACGGTCATGTTGCCGAGCCTGTCCGAGGAGCATGCCAAGGCCTCGCCCGAGGGCTTTACGGCGATGCTGGACTGGGCGTTGCGGCTCGTTGTACTCATCAGCTTGCCGGCGGCGGTTGGCCTGATCTTGCTCGCCGAGCCGCTGCTCGCCACGATCTTCTTCGGCGGCGCGTTCACGCGCTTCGACGTCGCGATGGCGACCGCGTCGCTGGTTGCTTATGCATTCGGCCTGTTGGGCTTCATTCTCGTCAAAGTGCTGGCGACCGGGTTTTTCTCTCGCCAGGACACACGCACGCCCGTGCGTATCGGCGTCATCGCGCTCGTATTGAACATGGGGCTCAACGTTGTATTCGTCATCGGTCTCCTGAGGTCAGAATATGCGGCTCCGCATGCAGGGCTTGCCGCGGCGACGACAATCTCGGCGCTCGTCAATGCCGGTCTCTTGTTGCGAGGACTGCGACAGGCGGGTGTCTATCGCGCGAGCGCCGGCTGGTCCATATACGCTGGACGCATCGGCGTGGCCAGCATCGTCATGGCAATTGCCGTCTACTGGATGCGTCTGCAGTTCGGTGCTTGGACGGAGCTCGATCTGGGGATGCGCATTACCGGGCTCGCAGCATGTGTCGCCACGGGTATCGTCATCTATTTTGGGAGCCTCTATGTCGCTGGCCTGCGGCCTTCCAGCCTGCGTGCGCAACGGCCGTCCTCGACTCTATAATCGCGGCTCTATCCACTGCGCAGAATTCGTATTAATTAAGGTGTGACGGCGCGAGCCCGGCCATGCAGCTTTACCGATATCTTTCGTCGCTGAAACGAGCATCTCGTAGCGGGCGGGCTGTGACGATCGGCGCCTATGACGGGGTTCATGTTGGCCATCGCGTAATTCTGTCGACGCTCAAGCAAAAAGCCTTGTCCCTGGAGGGGCCAGCGATGGTGGTCTCTTTCGAGCCGATGCCGCGCGAGTTCTTTGCGCCTGTGAATCCGCCGGCGCGCTTGACGCGGTTCCGTGAGAAATTCGAGTGTTTGGCGGCGCTCGGTATCGATGAGCTTTTCTGTCCGCCGTTCAGCGCGGTCCGTGACCTATCGCCCGATGTCTTCATTCGAGAGCTCCTCGTGGATGGGCTCGGCGTTCGGCATATCGTCGTCGGCGATGATTTTCGCTTTGCAGCCGGCCGGGTCGGTGGGATCGAGGATCTCGAGCGGGCAGGTCAGACGTTCGGTTTTGGGGTCACGGCCGTGCCGGGTGTCTATCAAGGGGAGCAGCGCATCAGCAGCACGGCAATCCGACTTGCACTCGAAGCAGGAGATCTGGAAACTGCGCGGGGCATGCTGGGCCGCGCATACTCGATGTCAGGCAGGGTCGTCCGCGGTCTCGGCCTTGGCCGCGATCTCGGGTTTCCGACGGCGAACGTGAGCCTGAGCCGGCGCCAGACGCCCGTCGACGGAATTTTTGCGGCCCGCGTGCTGGGTCTGAGCAGTCAGCCGCTGGATGGCGTGGCGAGCGTGGGGACACGCCCGACCGTCGGCGGCGAGAAGCCGCTGCTCGAAGTGCATATCTTCAACTTCGATCGAGACATCTACGGGGAGTACATCACGGTACAGTTTGTCGAGCGTCTACGCGAGGAGCGCAAGTACTCGGACCTCGAGTCCCTGGTTGCGCAGATGCACGACGATGTTTCCGCCGCACGCGCTGTGCTCGCGGCCTGAATTCGACAGCTTCACTCCGTCAACAACACCATGACCGATTACAAGGACACCCTGAATCTGCCCAAGACGAGCTTTCCGATGCGGGCGAATCTTGCGCAACGCGAGCCTGCCGTCGCGGCCCGCTGGGAGGAAGAAGATCTCTACGGCCGCATTCGCACAGTCTGTGACGGCCGGCCGCGTTTCGTCTTGCACGACGGACCGCCGTATGCGAACGGCGATATTCATCTCGGTCATGCGCTCAATCACGTGCTCAAGGACATGATTCTGAAATCGCGCACGCTTGCCGGTTTCGATGCGCCTTTCGTGCCGGGTTGGGACTGCCACGGGCTGCCAATCGAGCATCAGGTCGAGCGCAAGCAAGGCAAGGTCGGAACCCGTCTGGACGCGCGACAGTTCCGCAAGGCCTGCCGCGAGTACGCCGGCAAACAGGTCGAGCGCCAGCGTGTGGATTTGAAAAGG
>JAOTTJ010000001.1 GCA_029864465.1 Gammaproteobacteria bacterium
CTGCAGCCAATTGTTCGGCCGGTTTTCCTCGACGACGAAAAGCCCTTGTAGGCCCATCATGACGTGCACGTGCGGCTGCACGTGGCAGTGATAGAAGGCTGTGCCGGCCGTGCGCGGTTGCACCTCATAGGTGCGCGCAGCGCCTGGCATGACGGGCACCTCGCTCGTGAACGGCACGCCGTCGTTGCCCTCGCCGTCGACGTCGACAAACGGATGATCGACGCCGTGCAGATGCACGGTGTGCGGCATGTAGTGACCGTTTTCGAGCGTGATGCGGATACGATCACCCTGCTCGACGCGGATCGCCGGTGAAGGTAGGCGCAGCGACGGGCGTGCAGTCAGCGACTCGAAATTCTCTGTCGCCATCCCGACAAACTTTGGTGCAAACGCCCAGAAGCCGGGCATGATGCCCGGCGCGATCGCGTATTGGGTCGCGGGCTCGGGCAGCTCTGGTGAGCCACCGTTGAGCTCGACGACCTCGAGGCGGATGTGAATCTCATCGGGGTCGCCGTCGCCGTCGAGGTCGGCGCCTTTCTCGACGGCATCGGCCGTCAGGCCGCTCGCCGCAAGTGTCTGCGCGGAGACGTTGTTCGTGCCGCGCACGAAGGCAGCGACGGCGTAGGGATCATCCGCGATGCAGGTTGGTGACGGCAGGATCGCCACGCCGTCGATTGTCTGACCCTCGCGCCAGCCCGAGAGATCCTCGAGGCAGGCTGGCTCCGGCACGGCATCCTCGACCGACGTCGAGGCCGGCAACGGCTGGTAACCGCTCGCGCCGAACCACTCCGCCCATTGCGCCCGCCACGTGCGCGGGTACCACTGCGGTGGCACGCTCAGCACCGCGATGCCGATGAGCCCGAGCAGCAGCCACCTTCTCATCGTGAGGTCCCCATCGCAGCTCGCGCATTGGCCCACCATCTTGCGGCCGTGCCCGTGGAGACGAGGTAGAGAAATTGCACGGCGATGCCGAGCAGTAGGAACAGCGGCAGCAGGCCCCAGTTCGTGCCGACCTCGAACGGGAAAACCGTCTCGTACGTTCGGCCCGTATCCGGATAGGTCGTCGTGACGATGCCGATGTACCAGCCGGGCGCGTCGAAGCGGTGCTCGACCGTGAAGACGGCTTCGCCGCGCACGGCCGCCGGCTCGTAGAAGACGGTTGCCGCGTCGAGATCCTCGATCGTTGCAACGTCCGCCAATCTCGCGAAGACACCGGCGCCGGTGACGTCGCGGATAATGCGAAAATCGAGCGGCATTTCCTTGAGGCTCGAGTGCAGGTACTCCATGACGAAGATCGTCTGCGTGACGTCGGGGACGTCCTCGCAGAACTCCTCGCTCGCGCGTGTTTCGGGTTGGTAGATCGTGAAATGAGCCGATAGAAAGCCCATGTTGATTACGCAGATATCCTCCTCGAGCACGACGCCGCCGTGCGCCTGTGCAGGCGGGCTCGATAGGCCCAGCCAGCAGGCGGCGATCAGCGCAGCGATAGCGGTGAATTTCGGCATTCGGAGCGAGTATCTGGCGAAAACGCCAATTATCGCAGTTCTCGTTTAATGGAGTCAGAGCCGATTTAAGGAATCGGGCTCTGACCCGAACGATTGGGGCTCTGACCCCAACAGTTCTTCGTCGTTCGGCTTGTATTTGCTATCGTTCCAGGCCTACGGTGCCGACCGAGAATCGTTTTGGCAAGGTTCCTCAAAGACCCACTCGTGCATTTCGTGCTGCTCGGCGCGGCGATCTTCGGGCTTTTCGCCGTCCTCGAGGATGATCCCGGCGCCGATGAGCGGCGCATTGTCATCCCCGAGGCCGAGATCGACGGCCTGTGGGGGGCTATGTCGATGCTCTACGGCCGCGCGCCGACCGAGGACGATATCGAGCAGCTCATCGAGCCGCGGATCCGCGAGGAGGTGCTGTACCGCGAGGCACTCGCGCTCGGGCTCGACCGGGACGACTCTCAGGTGCGCCAGCGGCTCGTCGAGAAAATGACCTTCCTGAGCGAGGATCTCATTCCGGCCGAGCCGCCGAGCGATGCGGAGATTGCAGCGTTCTTCGAGACCAATCGCGAGGCCTTCGTCGAGCCCACGCGCGTGGACTTCGAGCAGCTCTATTTCAGCCCGAGCGCTCATGGTGACGGCATCATGGCTGCCGCCGAGGCTGCGCTCGAGGCGCTGGCCGACGGCGCCAATCCCGATGCGCTCGGTGACTCGAGCACGGTGCCGCGCGTGCGCGCAGCTGCATCGGCCGAGGAGCTCAGCGCCGATCTCGGCGAGGAGTACGCGGCGGGCGTGATTGCGCTGCCGGCCGATCAGGCCTGGCACGGGCCGATCCGCTCATTTTTCGGCGTGCATCTCGTGCGCGTCACGGCGCGCACCGAAGCCCGAACGCCAGCGCTCGAGGAAATTCGTGAGCGGGTGGTCTCGGCGCTGAATGCCGAGCGCCGCCGCAATGCGAACGAGCAGTCCTATCGAGAGCTGCGCGGACGCTACGACATCATCATCGAGCTACCCGAGGCAGTCAGGGAGGCATGGCAGTCCGAATGAGATGGGTCGTGCTCGCGGCGCTCGCGCTCGGCGCGAGCGCCACGCAGGCGCATGAGTTCAGTCCGGGCTTTCTCGGCTTCACCGAGCTCGAAGCAGACGTCTACCGTGTGCAATGGAAGGTTTCGTTGACGGGAGGGCTGGCCGAAGGACTCCTGCCGCAGCTGCCGGACGAGTGCACATTCACGGGCGAGCTCAGCGCGTACGTCATGGGCGATGCGCGTGTACAGCAACGGGACGTGCGCTGCGATGGCGGTCTTGCGGGACGCACCGTCAGTATCGATGGGCTGCCTTCGACGATGACGGACGTGCTTGTGCGTATCGATTATCTCGACGGCGGCTCAGTCACACATCTGCTGACGCCGGCGGCGCCTGGCGTCGTTATCGCCGAGGCGCAAGGTGCGCTCGCGGTCGTCGTCACTTACGTCGTGCTCGGCACGGAGCACATTCTGATCGGCATCGATCACCTCCTTTTCGTGCTCGCACTGTTGCTGCTCGTCAATGGCGTACGCCGGCTCATCATCACGGTTACGGCGTTCACGCTCGCACACAGCATCACGCTCGGCGCGGCGACGCTGGGTTTGGTCGATGTTCCCCAGGCGCCGGTCGAAGCAGTTATCGCACTCAGCATTTTATTCCTCGCCGCCGAGCTTGGCCGAAAGGCAGTGGGCTACGGTGACTCACACGATATCGCGCTCGAGTTTCCGTGGGTCGTCGCGTTCCTGTTCGGCCTGCTGCACGGCTTCGGATTTGCCGGTGCGCTCGCCGATGTCGGCCTACCGCCGCAAGCTGTGCCGCTCGCGCTGCTGTTTTTCAACGTCGGCGTCGAAATCGGCCAGCTCATTTTCATATTCGCCGTGCTCGGCCTCGCCTGGGCCTGGCGCCGTGTGCGGCTTCCGGCGCCGCCGGTCTGGCGCGTAGCGGCGGCCTACGGGATGGGATCGGTCGCAGCATTCTGGGTGTTCGACCGCACAATCGGCGCGATTTGAGCCTTCGCTGGGGATCGGAATGTGATCTGGATACGCTCAACCACAGGCGTATATTGTTATTTAAGGTGTGCCCTGCGAGGGCGTTTCGGGCCGAACCAGAGATCTCGACAATGAACCACATCATCACGAGCCGCTGGGCTCACCTGGCCGGCGCACTTCTCACGCTGTTCGCGTTGCCTAGCTACGCGCAGGTCGAGTTCGGCGACGACCGCAGCGAGTGGGCTAACGATGGCGAGTGCGATGATCCGCGCTTCGTCGGCGGCGGCATGGCCGACGTGTTGCTCGATGAGGATCTCTACGCCGATGCGACCGACTGTCGCAGTCTGTTTGACGCCGGCCGTATTCGGCTTCGCGCTACCACGGGCGTGGAATTCGGTGACGACCGCAGCCAGTGGTCCAACGACGGCGACTGCGACGACCCGCGATTTGCCGGCAACGGTATGGCTGACGTGTTGCTCGATGAGGACCTCTACGCTGATGCGACCGATTGCCGCAGCCTGTTCGAGGCCGGCCGGATTCGCCTACGCGATGCGCAAGGAGCCAGCACCGTATCGGCCGAAGAGGTCGATTTCGGTGACGATTCCGGAGAGTGGACGCATGACGGTGAGTGCGATGATCCGCGTTTCGTCGGCGACGGCATGGCCAACATTCTGCTCGATGAGGATCGGCTTGCGGATGCGACCGATTGCCGCACGCTATTCACCGCTGGCAGGATAACGTTGCGCACAGGTAACGCGGATTTTCGCGGTCGTGCATCGGCGACTGCGCTAACTCTCGGCGCCGAAGAGCGCGGTCGGCTCGAGTCCGGTGACGGCACTCTGGAGTCTGGCGAATACCGCGACTACTTCACGTTCGAGGGCGCAGAAGGCGACATCGCCGTGGTCGATCTGCGCTCGGAGGATTTCGATCCTTACCTGATCGTGCACACGCCGAGCGGCGAGCAGTTCGATAACGATGATTACGAGGGCGATATCTCGCGCTCGTTCCTGACGCTCCCGCTGATGGAGTCCGGGACGTATACCGTCGGCGTCACGAGCTATGACGCCGAAGAGACCGGCGACTACATGCTGCGCGTCGAGACCGAGGTCGACGATGGACAGGGCATGGGCACGATCGAGCGGGTGGGTGAGCTCGCCGAGGGAGATTCGACGCTCGACTCCGGCGAGTACGTCGATTCCTATGAGTTCATCGGGCGGCCCGGCGATCGTGTAACGATCGATCTACGCTCTGCTGATTTCGACACGTACGTCATGCTCGTCGAACCGAGCGGCGAGCAGCAGGAGAACGACGACGCCGACGATACGGGTCACAGCCGTATCGAGACGGCACTTTCCGAAACGGGTGTCTACGAGGTCATCGTCACGTCATACGAGCCCGGCGAGGTTGGCAACTATGAGCTCGTCATCGATCAGGTCGACGGGACGGGCATACAACCGAGCCGCGAACCCGGGACGCTGACGGTCGGACGCAATACGAGCGGTAGGCTCGAGTCGATCGACCTCGAATCGGAGACAGGGGCGTATCGCGATCTATTCGTCTTCGACGGCACGGCAGGCGAAAGCATCCGTGTCGAGATGAGCTCCGAAGATTTCGACACCTTTGTCGCATTAACGACACCCGGCGGTGACGTTATCGATAACGATGACTTCGAGGGCAGCACGGCGCGTTCGGTCGTCGAGCTCGAGCTGCCCGAGACCGGTCGCTACCGCGTCGCGGCAACGTCTTATGGCGCAGGTGAAACGGGCGCATACCGCCTGCTCGTCGATGCGCGTTCTGGACCCGCGACGGTCCTCGGGCGCTCCGGCGAGCGCGGCCGCGGGCGCACGTACGGCATCTTCGCCGGGATCAGTGATTATCCGGGTACCGACAACGATCTCGAGTTCACGGCAGACGATGCGATTCGCGTACGCGACGCGCTGATACGCGGCGGCGGCATGCGGGCCGAGGATGCAGTCACGCTGACCGACGCCGATGCGACAGTCGAGAATCTGCGAGACGCGATCGAAGGTCTAGCGGCGCAAGCCGGACCTCAGGATACGTTCGTGCTGTTCTATTCCGGACACGGCGACCGCGTGGAACGTGCGGGTGGTCCAGAAGTCTTCGATCCCGATGCGCTCGATGAGACGCTAGAGCTTTACGATGACGCCGTTAGCGACGATGAGCTGCGCGTTATGCTCGACTCGGTCCGAGCGGGCACGACATTGCTGTTGCTCGATTCGTGCTTCAGCGGTGGATTCTCGAAGGATGTGATCTCTGTCCCTGGACGCATGGGCCTGTTCTCGTCGGAGGAAGATGTCACGTCGCAGGTTGCGGTCAAGTTCCGTGCCGGAGGGTATCTGTCGTTCTTTCTCGACGAGGCGATCGGTGATCGTCTAGCCGATGAGGACGGCAACGGCGACGTCACTGCCCTCGAGCTCAGCGAGTACGTGCACGCGCGCTATCGCGATGATATCAAGCCGGCTAGTACCGGAAACCTCGTTCGTGAGGGCGGCGCGCAATCGAGTTATCAACGCCTGGTCGTCGATCGCGGCAGCATCGGCCCGTACGATGTTCTTTTCCCCTAATTACCGGGGTCAGAGTCATTGCCGGAGTCAGAGTAAGAATTGCGGTCTGAACCGCAATTCTTACTCTGACTCCAATTTGATTGCGGTTCGACCCTAATTTTCTGACAATGCGCTGAGTTCCGCTCGAGGAGGCACATGAACGTGATCGCGTTACTGGCGGCCCATCTCGTTGCGCTGCAGGGCCAGGCCGTGCAGCTCAGCCAGACGCACGAGCCGGGTCTGGAAGCCGTCGAGGTCCGTTGGAACGATCACACCATTCCTTACGTGCGCCGTGAGTCCGAATGGATTACGGTCGTCGGGATCGATCTCGACACGCGGGCGGGGGCGTACCCCGCCGAGATCGAGCTCGAGTTTGCAGACGGCAGGACTGCGACGCGAACGGACACGATCGAGGTCCGTAGCAAGGAATTTCGCACGACAGAGCTCACGGTCGCGCCGGGTTACGTCGAGCTCAGCCCGGAGGATCAGGAACGCGCTGCGCGCGAGCGGCGCGAGATCGCGGCCGTTTACTCGAAATTAACGCCGACCGCGCATTGGTCTGAGCCATTCGCCGTGCCGATCCCGGGCGTCGAGGGTGGGCGCAATTTCGGCCACCGGCGTGTCTTCAACGGTCAGCCGCGCGCGCCGCATTCGGGCGCCGATCTTCGCGCGGCTACGGGCACCCAGATTCGTGCCGCGAATACCGGCACGGTCGTGCTGGCGAAAAATTTATTCTTCAGCGGCAACGCCGTGTTCGTTGATCACGGGCTCGGTGTCTTTTCGACGTATCTGCATCTATCCGAGATCAACGTCGACGTCGGTGATACGGTCGAGCGCGGTCAGGTTATCGGTCTGGCGGGCGCAACGGGTCGCGTCACGGGCCCGCATCTGCACTGGGGCGTACGCGTGCTCGATGCGCGCGTGGATCCGTTCTCGCTGTTGAGCCTCGATACGCCCGTGGTTCAGTGACCCTGCGACCGCTAGTCAACGATCCCGATACCGGTAAAATGAGGGCTGTCCGATAATCGGGGAGCCGCATTGGCATCCATGGTGATGGAGATCAGGCGCCGCTTTGCACGTATGGCCGGGGCCGCGATTGTGGCCGTCTCGGTATGGTCGTTGGCCGCTGTGAGCTCGGCTCAAGGTTGGATCGACTATGTCGATCTCGAGCAGCGATTTCGCATCAACCTGCCCCACGAGCCCGCCGTGGAGGATTCGGCCTTCCTCGGCGAGTATGGCGACGAGCTACCGGTGCGGATCTATACGGCCTCGGATGGGATCAGCGACTACAAGGTCAGTGTGATCGACTACCGCAGCGCCGGCGTTACGGAGAATCGCGCGTCGATCGCGTTCCAGGCCCTGCAATACCGGCGCCGGGGTGGTGAGGTTACGCACGATGCGTATGCCCAGATCGACCGGATCGAAGGCCATCAGCTGCAGATCACGAACCCTGATCAGAGTCGCACGTTCGTCGCGATCCACCTGCACCGCGGGCGCCTGTATGTCGTCGAGGCGAATGCGCCGCCGGGCGCGCCGCCGCCGGGGCTCGTCCAGCAGTCGCTCGTCATGCTCGATGAGTATGGTAATCACGTGCGCTACGAGCTCGATGCCGACGGCAACCGCGCGCGCGCGCGGACCGTCGAGGCGGATTGAACTGTGACAGGCGCAAGGGCTTCTCGTCTATCGATCGGCATTGTCCGCCGTTGTGCGAGGATCTATGCTCTTAGCGATGCGTGCGCAAGGTGAGCCGCTCTCGAACGAGGTCGTGAATAACATGCGATACACAGCCGTCAGTTTCATCGTCGCTTTCGTGCTCTCGCTGGCCGTGCCGGCGTCGGCGCATCACTCGCATGCGAACTACGCACAGCGAGACTGGGTCGAGCTCGAGGGCACCATCACGAACGTGCACTGGATGAATCCACACGTCTGGATCTATCTCGAGGTCATGGGCGAGAGCGGCAAGCCCGTCGTCTGGGCGATGGAGGGCGGCAGCATCGCCGCGCTGACCGAGGGCGGCTGGCAGCCCGACAGCGTGCAGGTGGGCGATAAGATCTCGGCACGGTGCATGCCGCTCAAAGACGGTTCCTCGGGCTGTCTGCTCGGTTACCTGACGACCGACGAGCACGAAGACAAAGAGTTCGACTAACCGATTCTTCTTTAAGGTTCGAGCGACGCCGCATACGCGGCTAAATTCAGAATGTCCTCATCGCTCAAGTTTGCGACGACGGGCACCATGAGGGCTGCGGCCGCGCCCGTGCGCACGCCGTGCTTGATGTCCAAGAGCTGGCGCGCCGTGTAGATCGGCGAGCGTCCGGCGAGCGGCGGAATGTCAGCGAGTCCGCGAAGGTCTGGCCCGTGGCAGATGTCGCACTGCAATGTTTTGCCGCCGCCCGTCGCCGCGAGCTCGCGGCCGGCCTCGACGCTGCCCGGCGGCACGTAGGCGATGAAGCCGCTGTGTGAGTCGCGTAACTCGGCGCGATGGGAGTCCTCGGGAATCTCGACGATGCGCTGGCCGATCGGCTCCATGCCGCCCTCGGGCTCGGCATGGCGCATGTTGCCGGCGCCGACGTAGGTTTCCGGCACGCGATCCGTTTCGATGACCGTGACCCATTTGACGGGCGTTAGCTGTGCGAAGTATTCGGCCGCCTCGCGCACCTCGTGTTCGGTAATGTCCGAGGCGATCTCGACCATGCTGTTGTGCCGTCTGTCGTCTAAGCTCCGGCGCTCGCCGCTCTTGTAATTGCGCATCTGCTGGACGACGTAGTTCACGGTCAGCCCCACCATGGACGATGACTCCGGATGGCCCATGCCGTGCGGCATGTGGCACTGCGCGCAGGCTCGCACGAGCGGCGGGCGCCCGTGGGCGACGACCTCGGGCATGGGCGGATGCTCGTCCGGATACCAGTCAGGCGGATTGAAACGGTCATTGATCTCGGTCTGGGTGAATTCGAGGTCGCTATCGGGTGTGCTCAGCAGCGTGCCGTCGTCAGGGCCGCGCCCGCGGCCTTCCTCCATGAGCGGGTAGGCCCAGGCGGGGGGTTCTTGCGCGTTCACGGGTCCCGCGACACCGAGGAACGCCGCAAGGGCTACAATGGGAATCGTCAGCCGGACGCGTTCATTTTTCTGCATGCCGTTCCCCGCTGATGCGGCCGGAGCGTAGAGCCAAGCGTTCGAGACTATCGGCTGCTCGGTCATCAATCAATGTGAAGCCGGACGAGATCGTCGTGCGCGGCCAGCTTACGGGCGTTACGGGCCGAGATCCGCTGCCTGTGCGCGCCCGGTAACCGCAAAGGGCATCATGGGGACCGATCGGGTCGTTTCTGTCAGCTACTGCCGACCGGCGCTGTATCGGACCGCTTGTAACGATCGTGGAGCGAGATCAGCGTCACGGCCGTCAATGCGCCGATGAAGTTGGATACGAGATCCCAGCCGGTATTCACGTAACCGCCGACATTCGTTTCCGGTACGGTAAGCGTTGCCACAAACTCGATGAGCTCGTTCAGCGAGCCGAGGCCCATGCCGGCCGTCGCCGAGAGCACCATCAAGCCGATGCTCGGACTCGCCGTGCTGCCGCCTCGATGCCGAATCGCTGCGCGCAAGCCTTGCCAGCAGACCCAGGTTGCAAGGCCGAATCCGTAGGCATGCACGACATGGTCGTATTTAAGCTGACCCGGGATGAGCCATAGCGAATAGAGGACACGGCTCTGTGCCTCGACGGGCCATGCTTCGGGCACGACGACGAGGCCGCCGGCCATGTGCACGAGTCCCCAGAAGCTCAGGCCCCAGAGCACGGCATCGTTGAGGATGACGCGCCAATGTACCCAGAGCACCAATGGAATGATGATCAACATTACGCCGATGTAGAGCATGAACTCGATATTGCCGCGCTCCAAGGCGAGCCACGAAGCGCCGATGAGATAGACCGACGTGAAAGCGGCCAAAGGCCACAGGCGCGCGACGTCGACGAAGAAGGGCTCGGTCGTATTCGGGTCTTTATGCATCGTCTCACTCACGCGGCAGCAATAGCAGCCGTGTTGTTCATGAATCGCCGTCGGCTGGTAGTCATCTTCCGCCTCCTCGGTGACGCCTATGGACTATAGCTTCAGAAAAGAGCCATTGGCATCGATCTCGACGATACACACTTCTGATCAGTGGGATCTTCGCCCACAGCTATTGCGCGCCGCAGTCGGCTACTCTAGGCTAGTAGCGCTAGCGAGTTCATACACGTAGATCGGCGATAAGCCGGCGATCGCGTTAACCGAACATCAGCTTCGTGCTGGGGCTGGTCGGGGGAGGCGACTCATGCTGCGGGCAGTCACGACAAGCGTTGACGACCGTACTCAATCAAGGTGCATGACGGCGTGCAGCTCTCGCCGAGCCTTGATCATCATTAGTCTCGTCATGTTGGTCACTGTTCCCGCGGCGCAGAGCGCTTCGGATCTCAGCGGTGTCTGGTTATCGACGTCGCCGAGGGGCGGGGGCGGTGGGCCGAGGCCTGCGCTCACCCCGAGGGCGCAGGCGGATGCCGACGCGTTCGACCCGCTCGACGACCCCGTCATTCGCTGTGTACCACCCGGGTTCCCGAGAACGGGTGCCGGCGTCTATCCCTGGGAGATCGTCCAGACCGACGAGATGATTCTGTTTCTCTACGAAGCATTCGGCATGGTTCGCCGCATCTATATGGATGGCAGGGAGCCTCCCGAATACTTTCCGCCGAGCCTCATGGGGTTCTCGGTCGGGCACTGGGAGGGCGATGATCTCGTGATCCGTACGACGCACTATGCGCCCTGGCTCCTGACCGGGTCGGGCGTCCGTCAGTACGGTGACATGGTCGTCGACGAGCGTTACCGGCTCGTGGATGACGGTCAGGCCCTCGAGGGTGAGGTGACAATCACGGCGCCGGAAACTTTTGAGGGACCGTGGACTCGAGAATATACCTGGGAGCTGGATCCGGACGGCATGATCTTCGAAGCGATCTGCGATCCGGTCGACAGCCGGTTCTAGCGGGGGCGGTATGCGAGTCGGGATAATCGGTTTCGTCCTGAGCCTGACGGCCTTCATGGCGCAGAACGCGTCTGGGCATCACTCGTTCACCGCGCTATTCGATCCGTCGCGGACCGTAGAGATTGCGGGCATCGTCACCGAGTTTCAGTTCCGGGCGCCTCATTGCTACATTCGTCTCGACGCCGCGGGCAGTGACGGAGTGCGGATCGAGTGGGAGCTCGAGACGACGTCTCCGGGGCAGCTCATCCGTATCGGCTTGACGCCGGAAAACTTGAAACCAGGGGATCGAATCTCAGCGATCGGTAACCCGACCCGCGACGGACGACCCTTGATGCGCCTGTTGACGATTACGATGCCAGGTGGAGAGGAAATCGAGATCCAGTAGAAGGATACAAGCCGTCGGGCGACACGCCCGACTACAACGAAAGGGGGAGTTCATGAAGCGCAAGAGTGATCTATTACGCGGCTCATTGAAGGCGGTGCTCGGACTGGTTTCCGTAGCCATGCCGGGACTGTCTTTGGCCCAAGCGCTAGAGGAGATCGTCGTGACCGCGGAAAGGCGCGAGACGCTTCTCCAAGACACACCGATCTCGGTGCTGGCCTTCGATACCGATACGCTGGACGCGGCCGGTATCGACGACATCGAGTATCTGCAGAATATCTCGCCGGGCCTGAAGATCACCGGTAGCCGTGGTAACCAGAACAGACCTATCTTCCGCATTCGCGCGATCGGTAACACGGGCGGCTCGGGCCCGACGGGCGACCGCGGTGTCGGTCTGTATATCGATGACATCTATTACCCCCGCAGCACCGGCTCGCTGCTGCAAACGCTCGACGTCCAGCGTATCGAGGTGCTGCGCGGACCCCAGGGCACGTTGTTCGGACGGAACAATGCCGGGGGCGCCATACGCTACATCACCAATCGCCCGCATGAGGAGACCGAGTTTCAAGTCAAGGCAACGATGGGCGAGTTCAGCCGCGCCGATATCGACCTCCTCTACAATGCGCCGATCAGTGACCGCGTGTTCTTTCGAGGTCAGATTTCCTCGCTGAACAGGGACGGCTACGTTCAGCGCGGCGACGTGGACCTCAGCAACGTGGATGCTCAGGTCATCCGGGGGCAGCTTCGGTTCGCGCCGTCCGACGACGTCACGGTCGATCTCGGGCTCATGTTGACCAAAGACGAGTCCAATGGCCGCGCAGGCTCGATCATCAATCAACAGGGAAGCACGGGCTCAGGGGAATGGGGCATCGTTCAGCGGGCGATCATCGCCACAGATCCGACGCAACCGCCGTTCGGCGATGATGACCCGCGGTTGATCCTCGACGATTTCACGCTACCGAACTACTGCCTGTTGGACGGCGATGGTGATCCATTCACGCGGCTGTCGCGCGCCGAGGCGCTGGCCGGCGGCTTCGCGTTCCTATCGGATTGCTCGATCGCAACCAAAGAGGAGATGAGCCTCGCGAGTCTCGATATAAATTGGAATATCTCCGACTCCATGTCCTTCCGATCTTTAACCGGCATTCTCGGCATCGAGGCCTTTGTGCCGGCGGATTGGGCGTATTCGGGCGGCTTCATCTCGGAGTCCGTCGAAGACACGGACGGCTGGTCGCAGGAGTTCCAGCTCTCGGGGTCGATCGACGATCGCGTCGACTGGACAGCAGGGGTGTACCTGTTTCACGAGGACGGTACGGAGTTTCGGCCGCGGCTCGACATACTCGATACGGGCGGAAACCTCAGGACGAGTGTCGAGCGCAACGAGAGCCGATTCATCGACACCGACAGTCTGGGCCTCTACGGTCAATTGACCTGGTACATCAATGACGCTTTCTCGCTAACCGCGGGCGTGCGTCGTACCGAGGACGATAAGGCCAACACGATCAACTGGTCGGAGGTCAGATCTGGCACTTTCCTCCCGTTCTCCGGACTGTCGTTGCCGACCGAAGCGAGCTTCAGCTCGAACGACTACCGGTTGACGCTCGACTATGACATCAACGACGACGTCATGGTGTTCATCACAGCATCGACGGGATTCCAGGCCGGCCAGTTCAATGACACTGTCAACACGGGAGTCTGGTTCGACGATGTGGCGGACGGCGGCAATGGTGATGGGATCGCGCAGATCAGCGAGTGCATCGACGCGTGCCGTGAGTCCGTCCGGCCTCAGGAGATCGAGAATCTCGAAATCGGCATTCGTGCGCAATGGCTCGAGAACCGCTTGCGGACCAATCTGACGGTCTACGATATGGACATCACGGATCTGCAGACCGGTGGCCGTGTGCAGATCGTCGAGCCGGACGGAACGCTGACGACGATCACCCGATCAGTCAACGCCGGCGCTGCAAAGGTGCGCGGCTGGGAAGCCGAGATTCAGGCGGGGATTACGGATAACCTGACGCTGAACTTCGCAGCGGCGAAGTACAGCCAGGCAGAGATCACCGAGCTACCTCCGCCCGAGGTCATCGCGGATAGTAATCTCGTGCTGGGCGAGCGCCTTGCGGACACGCCGGACCTGGCCTACACGCTTTCGCTGAATCACGCTATTTCGCTGAGTAACGGCGGCGGCCTCGATACGACGGTCGGCTACAGCTTTTCCGACGATTTCACGACGAATCAATCGCTCCCCGATGCGATCACCGTGCCCGACGTCGGTATCGTCAGTGCGCGCATCAGGTATACGGAGCCGGAAGGCCGTTGGGCCGTGAGTCTGTCCGGAACGAATCTTGCGGATGAGGTCTACTCACACGGCGGGCAGCATTACGCGGGTGCGCGCGGCCAGGTCGGCGTCGCTTTCATGGCGCGGCCACGCGCGCTCGCGCTCGGCTTCGAGTACTACAGCCGATAGGAGAAGCAATTGGCCCGGCCCGGGGGCGCGCGTCAGCGCGCCCTCGGGTGGCTCGACGCGCTGGCCCTGCAGCGGGCGACGCGGTACCGAGTCAGGGCGTAGCGGGATTGAGCGTTAGGCTATGCCCCGCCGGGCCCGGCAGGAACGGCAGGCGTTCGCCGCGCACCCAGGCATCGTGGCCCGCACTGAAGAACCGCGATAGCGGATGGCCGCTCTGCCCGCCGGGCATATGAAAGTAGCCGTTCGCCTCATCGCCCGGTGAGACGGCGAAGCGCTCGGAGGCACCCTGAAGACCGTTTTGAACACGCGGCGTGTACTGACCGCCCGGTAGCGCGCCCGAGTGCACCGTGAGCCAGCGCGAGACGAGCGGCAGCGCGCGCGCGAGCGGGTGCGCGATTTCTACCCGATTGATCTCGCCCCAGCGACATGCGGTGAGCGCCGCGTCGGGGCATGACGCCATGGTTTCATCGGCCATCGACAGAAGGAACTCCTGCCAGTCTGTGAATCTCGACGGCAGTAGGTGCGCGGGTCGTTCGGTTACGAGACGCCAGATCGATCCTTCGGTCTGATAAAGGCGCCTGAGCTCGATCGGTTCCTCGGCTGTGCCGCAGCCGAACACGATCTGTCCGAAAAGTGAATCTCGCGTGCGCTGCCTGAACTCGCGCGCGAGTCTGTAGCCCGCAGCGTCTGTGCTTGCGCGGCCGTCCCAGGCTTCGAGTACGGCGCGCAGCTCTGCGCGTCGCGCATCACCGCTGTCGTCATCGTGCAGCACGCGTACGAGCAGATCTCGCCAGGCCTGCTGCACGAGGGCACGGTCGTCGAGCTGGATCGCGAGCATGTCGTCGATCGTGACATTGTCGAGCGCCGCCAACCGATCGCGGATCTGCTGCGCGCGGGCGCCGAGCGCGTAGGTGCCACGGCCGACCGTATCGAGCACGGAGTCGTCCCCGGTACGGGCATTAGCCGTCCACAGAAAGCCTGCGCCCGGGTTCTTGATGACCGGGTAGCCGTCCGGCGCGAGCCAGCCGAGCCAACCCGTGCCCGGCTGGGCCCACGAGGCCGGCAGGCGCGAGTCGTAGCCGACGCGCCGCGGGATTCGGCCCATGATCGTCCAGGCAATGTCGCCGCTGCGATCGGCGATCATGATGTTCTGCGGCGGCGAGCCGACCGTGTGCGCAATGCTGACGGCTGTGTCGACATCGCGTGCCTGCTCGAGGCCGATCAGACTCAGGTTGGCGGCCTCGGGCTCGTGCGCTAGCCAGTGCACGACGCGCTTGCGGCCTTGGCGGTCCGTGTCGAGCACCGGGCCCCAGATGCTCGATTCGATCGTCAGCGTCTCGGAATCCGCGCCGCGGATCTCGATGATCTCCTCATGCACTTCGAGCTCGCGGTAGCCGGAGGGTGTGCGGTAGCGGCGCGGGTTGGCGGGGTCCTGCTCGAGCAACACGAGATCGGACCAGTCGCCGTAGCTGTTCGTGAAACCCCAGGCCACGTATCCATTGCTGCCTGCAACGACGACCGGTGCGCCCGGAAGCGTCACGCCTGTTATGTCGAGGGCCTGCTCGTCGTCGGTAGTCGGCTCGACGATCCAACGCATGCGATACCAGATGTTCGGTGCGGCGAGCTGCAGGTGCATGTCGTTGGCGACAATGGCTCGCGCCGTCTTGCTGCGCTCGGCCGCGACAGCCCAGCCGTTGCTGCCGGCCATCGGCTCCTCGATGACGAACACCTCTGGGCCGGTCGGGCGCGCAGCTGCGCGAGCCGCCGTGACGGGGCTTCTGAGATTGCAGATCCCAGGGCCCGGCACGGGCGGTACGTCGATTGCTTCACCGATGAGCGGCGCATCCCAGTGTGTACCCTCGGGTAAGAGAAACGCTGTGAGCTCGGGCGGGAGCGAGTCGTGCAGCAGCGCGTAGCTGGCATCGCGGCTCGCATCGTCGTCGTTGAGATCGAAATACATAGCGAAATTGACCAGCAGCGTGTCCTCCGCCATCCACGGCTGCGGTGTCGAGCGCAGCAGTAGATATTCGAATGGACGGATCGCGAGTGCCGCGAGCCCGGCGTTGACGCCTTGCGTGTATGCCTCGAGGAGCACGCGGTCGCCGGCTGGCATCCGCGCCAGGAGCTGTCCAGCCGCCGCGCGGAAGCGATGCAACCGGTGGTCGCGATCTACGCCGAGCGCGGCTGGTCCGACAAGCGCACTGAGTTCGCCCGCGGCGATGCGGCGCAGCAAATCCATCTGAAAAAAACGGTCCTGGGCGTGCACGAAACCCGTAACCAGCGCGAGATCGCGGCGCGATGCGGCCGCTACGGTCGGTACGCCGTAGACATCGCGCTCGACCGTGACGCGCTCGGCCAGGCCCGTCAGTTCGGCGGTGCCGTCGAGCATCGGGCGACTGAGCCAGACCGCCGTCCAGAGACCGGCGGCGAGGCCGATGCAGCAGAGTACTAATAGGCCGGCGATGCGTTTCATCGATGTATGTGCGTGTCTGAGCAGTCCGCCGAAAATGCGGCGCCGTGCTTTTGAGCGATTTTAGCTCTAGGATATGCGCTTTCGCGAACGCCTCGATCCGCATCGAGCATGAGTGCGCTGATACCTCTTACAGAACCTCCGCAAGCCGTCTGCATCATCCGGTTGTCCGCGATTGGCGATACCTGCCATACGGTGCCTGTTGTGCGAGCGCTGCAGGACGCCTGGCCCCAGACAGCCATCACGTGGATCGTCGGTAAGGTCGAGCACAGCTTGCTCGAGGGGCTCGAGGGCGTCGAGTTCATCATTCTCGACAAGACCAAGGGTTGGGCTGGCTATCGCGAAGTCCGTCGTGCGCTGCGCGGCCGGCGATTTCCGCTACTGCTGCACATGCATGCCTCGCTGCGCGCCAATATCGTGAGCACGCTCGTCTCAGCCAAGGTCCGCCTTGGGTTCGATCGCGCGCGTGCGCGCGATCATCAGTGGCTATTCACGAATAAACGGCTGCCGCCAACGCCGCAGCAACACGTCATGAACGGCTTGTTCGAGTTCGCCGACGCGCTTGGCGTGCCGCACGGCAAGCCGCACTGGGATATACCTCTCGGCGATGCGGATCGCGAATTCGCCGCCGAGCACGTTGATGGATTGCGACCGACGCTGATGATCAGTCCTTGCACAGGGCAACGGTTTCGCAACTACAGAAATTGGAGCGTCGAGCGTTACGCGAACGTCGCCGACTATGCAGCCGCGCACTATGGCGCGCAGATCGTGCTGACCGGCGGTCCGACGGAACTCGAGCGCGAGTACGGTGAGCGGATCTCAGCGAACGTATTCGAGCCTACGACGAACCTGATCGGCCGCACGACGCTCAAGCAGCTACTCGCGATTATTGAGCGGGCCACCGTCGTGCTGTGCCCGGATTCCGGGCCAGCGCACATGGCGACCGCCGTCGGCACGCCTGTTGTCGGTCTCTACGCGACGTCGAATCGTTATCGAACCGGCCCGTGGGCGAGCCAGCACCTGGTCGTCGATAGGTATCCGCAAGCCGTCGCGGCCGAGTTTCATAAGCGCGTCGAGGATCTGCGGTGGGGCGAGCGTGTGCGCGATCCAGGTGCCATGGATCTGATCGAGGTCGCTGACGTGACGCGCAAGCTAGACGTCGCCTTTTCCCAGCAGAACATCGCCCCACGGGTCGAAGACCTGCTCGCTCGGCCTTGAGCTATCGGGATAGTTGGGGTCAGAGTAGACCCCTACGATCCTGAATTGTCGTACGATTGAAGCTATCTAGCTGGAGAAGGACGATGGTTGACCGGTACACATTGCGTCGCTTCGATGATGCGCCACCCGAGGCGATTCAGGAGGCGCTGGAGCGCAGTGAAGTTGTCTACTTCGAGCAAAGCCCCGTGCCGTTGCCGTCGGAGGAAGATCTCGATTTCCTTCGCGAGGAGTTGCCGCGGCAGCACAAGGTCAAGAACGTCAGCTATCATCCCGAGTCGGATTCGATTCCACGATTCGAAGCGTCCACGGAGATTCAAGAGCGGACGAAGCAGATTCTGAAATCTCACCGCGCCGAGGTCGAGGCCTTCTTTCGGCGCAACGCGCCGGCGTGGACGCCGGGTTGGACGGTCGGCACGAGCAGCTTTCGTGCGGTCGAGGAAAAAGGCCGCGATCTGAAGCCGCGCTCCAATAATGAGATCGTGCATATCGATGCAGGGGCCTACGGCGCGACGAACGGCAATCGAATCTTGCGGTTTTTCATCAACGTCAATCCTAGCGTGGACCGCGTCTGGGGCACGAAGGGCAGTTTCGCTGAGCTGTTTGCCAGCCAGGGGGCGTTCGTCGAAGCCGCGCGCGGTAAGCATGGCCGGATTCGGCTCGAGAAATCCGTAGGCGATAGGCTCTTTAGCGGCGTCGTCCGTGGCTTGAGTAAGGTCTATCCGCTGTTGCGGGTCATCGACTCGAGCCCCTACGACCGAGCGATGCGCCGGATCCACAACTACATGAAGGACACCGAGAGCTTCCGCAATGATACGACGGGCTACAAAGAGATCCGTTTCCCGCCTTTCTCGGCATGGTCGGTGTTTACCGACGGCATCAGCCACTCAGCCGTGTCGGGGCAGTTCGCGTTGATCACGACCATACTCGTGCCGCTGGAGAATATGGTTCAGCCGGAGCTTGCGCCGTACAACATTCTCGCCGCCGCGAGCTGACCCCAAAGATTCCAAAAATTCTTCGTTAGCGCTGGTCGTCGCGGAGCTTGGCGAGCGCCAGCAATGCCGCTCCCGTGCGTGAGAAATCGTCGCGGCCTTCGAGCTCGTGCGCGATGAGCCGCTCGGCGAGCTTGCGATCGCCATGACAGGCGCGCAGCAGGTCGGTCTCGACATCGACGCCGCTGCCGGCAGCGCGCCCCGGGTGCCGGCCCCGGTCGCGATAGCGCTTGAGCAGCACGATGACGGCGACGACGATGATCGCTATGAGAATGACGGGGGCGTCGGTCATCAATGCGTCATCGCGTAGATGATGTAGTTGATACCGAAGCGGTACGCCAGTGCCGTCATCGGCTCGGGGTAGGTCGGGTCGTCGGCATGCTCCCAGGCGTCGCCCATGTCCATGTTGAAATTGATGGCGACCATGAGGCGACCGTCGTCGTCGTAGATGCCGCGCCAGTGAGGCGGGCCCTGCATGCGAGCAGCGACGTTGCCGGCTCCCCAGCGTAGATGGCGGTGGCCCGGAATCTGTGTGCGCTGGTCCAGATCGTAGAGGATATGCAGCAGCGCGTCGGTCTCGGGGATTTCGACAATTTGCCGGTCCGGAAGCACGCGGAAGATCGACTCGGTGAAGACCGACCATTCGTACTCACCATGGAAGTCGTCGACGACGAGAAATCCGCCGCGCAGCAGATACTCGCGCAGCTGGTCCGTCTCGGTGTCGGACAGATACCAATGCCCGACCTGCTGGGCGAACAACCACGGGAAGTCGAAGATCCGGTCGTCGAAAGCGCGGGTATGGAAGCTGTCATCGGCAACGTCGAGCCGCGTGAGCCGTTGCAGCCCGCGCGTGATGTGACACTCGGCTTCGGGCCAGTCGATGGCCCACCAGGGGCGCCAGCCGCCTTGAACCCGCCCGCTCGCATCCGTGTACATGAGCCGCGCCATGTGAAACTCGGCCTCGGGCTGGGCGGGGTCGTTGTCGCTCGTCGTCCGGCCAGGGCCGAAGCAGTAGCTGCTGCTGTACCGTTGTGCCATGGCCGGGTCGTTTTGTACGAGGACGGCTACGGCGAGCACGCTCGCAACCAAGCAGGCGGGAAAGGAGCGGCGCTGACCACGCTGAGACGACATTCGGACATTATAGGACTGATCGCGCCCCTCCCTGGAAAATCGGGGGGCGTGACCCGAGTTCTCGGATCTCGAAACTGTGTCCAGAAAAAACTGGGCGCCGGGCTGCTCTCACAGCCGCGGCGCCCGAGTAGCCGGCATTGTGCCTGCGTCCGCTACGGGGTCTCGTACTCGACCTCGTCCGCGTCGATAGCCGTGTCCGCGACTTCCGTACCTTGAACTTTCACGAGCTCGCCATCGGGTGGGCGAGCGAAGAACGCTACCGAGCCGATTGACGCATCGGTCTCGTCGCGGAAATCCATGTCCAACACGTTATCCGTGTCGATCGTGACGCCGAGGATCGTCATCGACGTCCCGGCGACGGTCTCGACGATGCCTTGCAGGATCGTGTCGTCGGTCATCCCGACTTCGCGCTCGAGCCGTGCTGCGAGCACCTCGCCGGGCGCATTCGGGGCTTCGCTGCCGCGGACCGCAATGAAGTCACCCGCGACAATGTTGCCCAGACCGAATGGCTCGACATCATCACGTTTGTCCTCGATGCGTGTCAGGCTGTCGACGTGAATCGTGATACCGAGCACGGTCACGGTGCCGGCACTCGGAGGGGAATCCACGAGTCCCTCGATTTCCACGACGCTGTCGCGGCGAATGTCGACCTTATCGGCGACGAGCACGCCGGCCGAGTTTAGATCGCCCTCGACCTCGACCTTGACGTTGAGAGCGAGGTCATTCGCACTGGCGATACCGATAGGCTCGAAGACCGTCTGATTGTTCGTCGTGACGGGGTATCCCGAGACGTCGAAGTCTGTCGCGTCGTTGAAGCGTGTGATCAAGCCCTCGATCTCGACGTGATCGTCGGCGTTGCCGGCGATCTGGGCGCCCTTGAACTCGACCTCGGTCGCTGTCAGCGTATTGCTCGCGATTTCGAAGTCTATGCCCTTGGCCTCGACGAGATCGCCGTCGTCGATATCGCCGCCCGGGAAGTTGCGGATGCTACCCGCCGTCGAGTAATCCACGACGAGCCCGTTGATCATGAACGTCATCGCGCCGGAGAGGTGACCTTCGACGATGCCCGTAACTTCGAACTCATCGCCCGGTAACAGATTCTTGAGTTCGATACGTGTTGCGAGAATGTCGCCGTCGGAGTTGACGAAGCCGGATACCTCGACGACGTCAGTCACAGCGAGGCCATCGATCGAGGCCGGCACTATCGAGTCGTCGAAAGACGTATCTGCTGTGATGCGCACGGTTTGGCCGAGGACGATGAGCGTCGATGCGTCCGGTTTGGCGCTGATCGGCCCTTCGACGTTGTCGTTGAACGTGACTGAGGCGGCCGTGCCGGTCGTTCGGGACGCTGCAAGCGTGCCCTCGATCAGCACGACGTCGCCGACCTCGAGCTCAGCTTCGGTGCCCGGCGAGTCGTCAATCGTGAACGTCGCCGTGCTCGTGTCGTAACGCACGCCGTTGACGATGATGCTGCCGAAGCCCGAAATCGAGCCGTACGCGAACGCAGCGCTCGGGCTGCCCGTTCGATCGATGCCTGCAACGGTGGGACCTGAGGTACCGCCGCACGCCGCAACTAGTACGGCCGCGCCGATGACGCTAACTATCTGTAGTGATGTATGCGGTTTCATGGCTTTCTACCTTTTGGTTTCATCGTGTATCAGATAGACGCCGGCCCCGAGACGGACGCTCTCTGACGTAGAAGATTCGGTTTCGTTGACTTGATGTTCGGACAGCCAGGCGTCGATCTCTTCGAGAAAGGCCTGGCCGCGGGTGTCGAGATATTTTCGGAAATCTTCGAGGTGACTTCGGGCAACACGCGGGTTCGAGGCCATGCCTTCGAACCGCGGTGGCTCCGTACGCTCGCTGTCAACGTTGTGCGCGAGCGTCATACCGTGGTCGTGCAGCGCCACGCCGACCTGACGCAGCATGTCGGGATCGAGCGGGCTGCGGATGTACTCGCGCGCGCGCACCTCGTATACGCTCGGCTCGACCTCGGCAATGAGCTCGAGCTTCAGCAACTCCTTGGTCAGCGCGCCGTGCGGCGTGTCGCCCGCGTAACGTTTTAGCAGGGTTGCGAGGCTTGCGCCGTTGCCATCGGCCGGAAGCCTAGCGGGGTGTCCGCCAGCATTAAGAAAATCGGTATCGAGATGCCAGCCCGAAAGTACTTGCGCGATACTGCTGCCCGCGGGCTGTTTCGGATCCTCGACCCCGGCCAGCGTTTTGCGTACGCGGGTGACCTCGCGCCGGCTCAAGCCCGTAATCATGGCTACGCGCGAGGCATTCGTCGGACGCCCCTGTAGCCCATAATCTCGTCCGGCGACAGCGACATAGACCTCTTTGCCGAGCTCGGCAAACTCCGCCCATGTGATGCCGCTGCGCTGCAGCAGGCGCACGACGGGGACGAGCAGGTGGCGACAGGCCTTGA
Source organism: Gammaproteobacteria bacterium (assembly GCA_029864465.1). Taxonomy (GTDB): domain Bacteria; phylum Pseudomonadota; class Gammaproteobacteria; order Steroidobacterales; family Rariloculaceae; genus JAHEEM01. Next base: position 22,153 of record JAOTTJ010000001.1, read on the forward strand.
GTAGCGCGGTTTTGGTCATGCGTAGAGGGAATATATATGGGCTACGCTAGCACATATGGTCGATCTATTGTGCGAGCGGCAACATAAGGTCGAATGGTCGCGTGTCTTCATTCGAGGGACCGGAAACGCCCCGGCGGGTACGTACCCGCCGGGGCTTCAGGTCGCTACGGGGTCTCGAACTCGACTTCGATGGCGGCGATGTCCGTCACGCCCACCTCCGTGCCTTTGGCCTTGACGACCAGGCCATCCGGTGGGCGACCGAAGAATCCGGCCGAGCCGATTGGCATATCGTTCTCGTCCTCGAAGTTCTGGTCCGTCACGCCGCTCGTGTCGATTCTGACGCCGAGGATCGTGATCACGGGCTCCGCTACCGACTCGACGATGCCCTGCAGAATCGTGTCGTCGGGATCGTCGCGTTCGAGCCGGGCTGCGAGCACCTCGCCGGGGGCGTTCGGGTCTTCGCTGCCGCGCACGGCGATGAAGTCGCCTACGACGATGTTACCCAGGCCGAACGTCTGCATGTCGTCACGCTTGTCCTCGATGCGCGTCAGGTTGTCGACGTGAATCGTGATACCGAGCACGGTTACGGTACCGGCACTCGGGTCTAAATCCACGAATCCCTCGATCTCCACGACGCTGTCGCGGCGGATATCGACTTTGTCCGCGACGAGCACGCGGTTAGCGTTAAATCTGCCTTCGACCTCGACCTTGACGTTGAGGCCGAGGATATTGACGTCGCCTTCGAACAGGGCATTGCGAGCATCGACCGTGATGCCAGAGACGTCGAAATCGTCCTGGGAGCCGAAGCGCGTGATCAGACCCTCGATCTCGGCGTGGTCGTCGGCGTCACCGGCTAGCCCGGCTAGCTGATCGTCCTCGAAGTCGACCTCGGTCGCGACGAACTCGCCGAGTCCGTTGATGGTCAGACCTTTTGCCTCGACGAGGTCGCCATCGGTGATGACGCCACCCGGGAAGTCGTTGTCGAGCATGGCTGCTGAATAGTTGACGACGAGCGCGTTGATCATGAACGTCATCGCACCCGGGACGTGGCCTTCGACGATGCCCGTAACTTCGAACTCATCGCCCGGTCCCGGATTCTTAAGCTCTATACGCGTCGCGAGAATATCGCCGATGGAGTCGACGAAACCGGATACCTCGACGATGTCGGTAACGGCGAGGCCATCGATCGACCTCGGAACGATCGAGTCGTCGAAAGACGTATCTGCCGTGATGTGCACGGTTTGGCCGAGGACGATAAGCGTTGTGGCGTCCGGGATGGCGCTGATCGGCCCTTCGACGTTGTCGTTGAACGTGACCGAGATCGCCGTGCCAGTCGTTCCGGATGACGAAACCGTGCCATCGATAATCACGACGTCGCCGACCTCCAGATCGTCTTCTGTACCCGGTGAGTCGTCGATCGAGAACGAAGCCGAGCTCGTGTCGTAACGTACGCCGTTGACGATGATGCTCCCGAATCCCGAAATCGCACCGAACGCGACCGCGGATTCCGGAGGAACCGCACCGACATTCGGGGTGTTGGAGCTCGCGCCGCCGCCGGAGCTGCCACCGCAAGCTGCTGTGAGTGCAGCGGCGCAGACCAGAGTGAAAAATTGAAGAGCTGTTCGTGCGTTCATAGTTGTCTACCTTTCAGGTTTCATCGTGTGTCAGATACACGCCGCCCCCCAGACGGACGCTTTCCAAGAAATCTTTGACGCGGCCTGTGACTTCGCGCCGATTCGCGATCGGATGGCTGTAGGTCTCGAGTGGCGCGGCCATAGTCATATGTCAAAACTCTGTATATGGGCCAAATTAGCACATATACAGACAAAGTCAACAGTCTCGTGGTCCCCGAGTAACGGTGGGCGTCGGCGATATGCAGATCGCTTCGCTTGCACCGGAAAGCGCTCCTTGTGTCCGCGTCGGGCTAGCTGGCAAGCTAGCCCGACGATACGGGGCTTAGGGCAAACGGAGACGTTCAATGTCGGGTTATGTCAAAACGGGCCGAGAACTCGTGCTAGCAGGCTGCCTTGCAGCGCTACTCGCCGGCTGCGGATCGCCCGACACTGAACCCGTTGGAGCTGCCGATACGGTCGCGTCAACGAACGATGCGGACATCATTGTCGTTGGTGCGGGACTGGCTGGTCTCTCGGCCGCGATCGACGCGGCGAGCGGCGGCGCGCGCGTGCTCGTCATCGATATGAACTCAGTCTTCGGCGGTCACGGCATTCAGTCCGGCGGTGTCGCGTTCATCAACTCGACGATGCAAGAAGAGCTCGGTTACGAAGACGACCCCGCCGTCGCCTATGCGGACTGGATGGAATGGACCGTTGACGGGCATGCGCAGTGGAACCGTTTCTACGTCGAGAACTCGCGCGAGATGCTCTGGGATTGGCTCACGGGACTCGGCGTTCGCTTCGACCGGATCCGGCCCTCGCATGGCAACAGCGTGCCGCGCTTCCACATGACCCACCGGCGGGGGTTGAATCTCACCCGGCCGATTTTTCTCGAGGCGCTGCGTTACTCGAATATCGATTTCCGCTGGAACGCCGTCGCCGATCATCTGACCAAGGACGGCGACCGCGTCGTCGGCGTCGAAGGTCTCGACTACCGAACGGGCTCGCGCTTCGCTCTCCGCGGCGAGACAGTCATCCTCGCGACGGGCGGCTTTCAGAGCAACATCGATATGGTCAGGGCCAACTGGCGCGATGACCTGCCGGCACCGGGGCCGGTCTACAGCATGTCCGGACAGAACTCGCGTGGCAGCGGTCATCGCATGGCCGAGGAAGCCGGCGCGGCGCTCGTCAACCTCGATCGCCAGTACAACGGTTACACGATTGTTCCCGACATGTTCGGTCTGGACGAAGCCCGCGGCTACTACGGCGGAAACGCCCGCTCGATCTGGGTGAACTCGGCGGGCGAGCGTTTCGTCACAGAGCTCGGTATCGACCGCTACGTGTTCGACGCCGTCATGCGCCAGCAACCCGAGGGCCATTGGTCGATTTACGATTTCGACGACAAGGACGGCTTCCGGCTCAACGGGCCGCACTTTGTCTCGGCCGACGCCGTCGACCACGAGAAGATCCAGCGCCTCGCCGTCGAGAACCCGGACATCACGCAAAAGGCCGATACGCTCGCCGAGCTTGCGGCGCTCATCGGCGTGCCGCCCGATTCGCTCGAGGCGACAGTCGCGCATTACAACGCACTTGTGGCGAACGGTGAGAGCACGGACGTCGACGGCCTGCCGCCCGAGGACACGCCGCCGGTGTTCACGATCGACACACCGCCGTACTACGCGACGAAGCTCTACCCGATGGCGAACAAGAGCGCCGGCGGTGTCTCGATCGATATGCGAACCCATGCGCTCGATGCGTCGGGCACCCCTGTGCCGGGCCTGTACGCAGCCGGCGAAATCACTGGCTCGGCCGGCATGAACGGGCTCAACGGTCTCGACGGCATGTTCACGGGACCGTCGATTCTGACAGGGCGCGTGGCGGGTCGGACGGCCGCGGCCGAGCTCGCCGAGATTGCGGGCTGGGAACCCGTCGAGTTCACGCGGCGCGGCGCGGACTGGGATATGACGCGACCGGCCGATTCGTCATGGACACCCGCGCTCGGACCTGCCGACGTGCAGAACATGCTTGCCGACAGCCGCGACGGTTACTGGCATTTCGAGCGCGTGCACAATCTCGTGCTCGAACGCGGTTACGGGTGTACAAACTGCCACTCGGAACGCGTGCCGTTCTATACGGCGCTCTCGCGCGAGGACAAAGCCATGCAGACGCAGATCTGCGAGACCTGCCATCTCGCACCAGCCGGCACGCTGCCGGGCGCCGACGTGCAGCGCACGCCTGCTCGTGTTAGCAACTGATATGGCTGCGCTCCATATCCGAGGTTACGGGCTGAAAACCTTACTATGGTCTTGTGAATAACGGCTGTCCGGGCCGCGGCTGCGCTTGGAATGCCGAGGACCCGCGCCTATTCTGGCCAGACAAGGGTTAGAATCGATCAAGTACTTTCAGCGGTGAGAATCGAAACTGCGGCCTGGGATTCATGCGATTGCCCCAGGATCGCGAGGAGTGAAGATGCAGAAATCGAGAAACCGAACGGCAATGCCGGTCCGTGCCGTCCTAGTGCTAACGCTTGCGATGACGACGTCGATATTCGCTCACCATTCCGGGATCGAGTACGACCGCTCGATGCTCGTCGAGCTCGAAGGCGAGGCGCGGACGGTTCACTGGCGCAATCCTCACATCCTCATCGAACTCGCTACGACCGATGCAAGCGGTCGAGAAGTCGTCTGGAGTGTCGAGGGTGCGGCCCTCAGCAATCAGCGCCGTCGCGGCGTCATGGAGGGCATGCTCCAGGAAGGTGATCAGGTACGCGTGGCTGGATATTCCTCGACACGCCGCCCCGCGCACATGACGGCCGAGCACATTCTGCTACCGAGCGGCACGGAGCTGCTCGTCGGCTCGGCGCGCGAGCCCCTCTGGTCCGAGGATCAGGTCGGCGGCAGCGCCCAGACCCCGACCACAGCAGCCGCAGCCGCGCCCACGGGCAGCGGAATCTTCCGTGTCTGGACGCGTGCCGGTGGCTACTGGCCGTGGTATTTCACGGAGCCGCAGGAGTACGAGCTCACGGAATGGGCCGCGGCGCACGTAGCCGAATACGATACGTTCGAGGACAATCCGCTGCTCGACTGCACGCAGCCGGGTATGCCTTCCGTCATGGGCAACCCCTACCCGATGGAATTCATCGACCACGGCGACACAATCGAGTTGCGCTTCGAGGAGTTCGACGTCGTGCGTACGATTCACATGAACGATGCGCGTAACCCAGCCAACGTACCGTTGTCTCCACTTGGCCATTCGGTCGGGCGCTGGGAGGGCGATACGCTCGTCGTCACGACGAGCCGGATCAACTGGCCGTACTACGGGCGCATGGGCCTTCCGCAAACCGAGTCGGTACACGTCACCGAGCGGTTCACGCTCGTCGCCGCTGAGAACCGTATCGATTATGAAATTACGAACCGGGACCCCGAGGTTTTTGCGGGCACCGAGACCTGGTCGGCCCCCTATGTCTGGCGCCCGGGCGAGGAAGTCGGCGTCTACGCCTGCACCGTCGCAGAGTAGGCAGAACGCGGCCACCGTCGGTCCCGCGCGCGCGGCGGCCCCAATAACGTTGGGGTAGCCGCCAGGAATGTGAACTGCGTCCCTCAATATGTTCAGCTGCCTGCCGATACAGGGACAGGTTCTGAATTCGAGTTGAGGATCGCGGCAGCATGATCAAGCCACCCATACCGGCGGATGAGTTCCGGCGTTTAGAGAGTCTCCGTAACCTGAAGCTCCTCGACACGCCGCCGGAGGAGCGTTTCGACCGCGTCACCCGCCTCGCCAGGCGGATATTCGGCGTCCCGATCGCGCTAGTGAGCCTCGTCGACGGCGACCGGCAGTGGTTCAAGTCCCGCCAGGGGCTCGACGCGACCGAGACGCCGCGCGACATCTCGTTTTGCGGTCACGCCATCGTCGGCGAACGCATCATGGTCGTCAACGATGCAACGGGCGATGAGCGCTTCTGTGACAACCCGCTCGTCTGCGGCGATCCGAACATCCGTTTTTACGCCGGCTATCCGCTCAACGCGCCGGATGGCGCCAAGATAGGCACGCTGTGCGTGATCGACAGCAAGCCGCGCGATATGTGCCAGGAGGACCTGCGCCTGCTGCGCGAGCTCGGTCGCATGGTCGAGGAAGAGCTCCTGCTCGCCACGATGACGACGACCGACGGCGTGACGGGCCTGTCGAATCGTCTGGGCTTCTCGCTGATCAGCGAGCACCTGCTCGCGATGTGCAAACGCATGGATGCTCCGGCCTCGCTGCTCATCTTCACGCTCGTGAATCTCCGCGATATCGACGAATCGTCCGGTCGTGAGCTCGCTGAGCGTGCAGTCGTCGAGCTCGGCCAACTCCTGCAAACCTGCTTTCGGGACTCCGACGTGATTGCGCGCCTCGGTATGGACACGTTCGGCATTCTGCTGGCTGGGAGCAATCTCGATGGTGCCGACCGCGGTCGCGAGCGATTGAGCAACCTCGTCACGCAGCAGAACCTCGACTCGGAGGCCGACTACGAGATAGAGCTGCGTACCGATGTCGTTGCCTACAACGTCGAGCGACACCCGAATCCCGATGCACTCGTGCGCGAGGCGCAGGAGCGCATGCGTCAGACCCAACCGGATTCGGAAGACCAAGCGGCGCGTGCGCTGCCGTAACCCCCGTTTCCTCCGGCCAGCGCACGCAGCGCGCTCTGCTGACGGCGAACTCAGCTCTCTACAAAACGGACGAAGTCCGCGAGGAATTTCTCCAGACGCTGGCGAGTCTCGTCGTCGTGCAGTCGTCCATCGTCGTCGAAGAGGCTGCGCGCCCCGGAAACAAGCATTCGGCCATCCCAGCACCGCATGCCGAGCGAGTGCAGTATTGGGAGCCATGCGGTCTGGGAGAGCAGGGTGCCGAACCTGCCCGGTGCGGCGCCCATGATTGCAACCGGACGGCTACGGAATACACGCGATCGGTCATCGGGCGGGCGCGAGAGCCAATCGATCGCGTTCTTCAATACGCCCGGAATCGAGTGGTTGTACTCGGGCGTGCTGATCAAGAGCGCGTCGGCCGCGGCAATCGCGTCCTTGAGCTGCGCCACGGGCGCTGGAATTCCGCTGTCTGACTCTAAGTCCCCGTTATAGAGCGGAATGTCGGCGATCGATTCGATGCGCAGAGAAGCATTCTCCGGAAGCACTTCGTGGGCGGCCAACAGCAGGCCCGTGTTGAAGGAGTTGCTGCGAAGGCTACCGGAGATTCCTACGACGGATATCATGCGGTGTTTCTCGATCGAACGACGGCTCGACCCGTCCGACTCTGTGTCGGCGGCGACTCAAAGACCAAGGCGTTCTCGCAACCGATCCTCGAGTTGATCGCGAACGCGGTCCCGCAGAATCTCGCCATAGTCGGGCTCGATCTCTGGCGCTGTGATTGCTCCGGTCGCGCGCATCGGAATTGAGCGGCCAATCAGCGGGTCCATCGTCTCGCAGCCGTCGATGCCGACGCTGTTCGTGAGCGTCGCGATGAGATTGTAGTTGATCTCACGGCTCACGAGGCTCGACTGTCCCCGCCCGCTCACAGTCATGAAGTCTGTCGTTGCCTCGAGATCTTCCGTACGCGCAATGCCCTCGACGACCTCGGCGCCAGCGCGCAGAAGCCGGTAGCGCGTGACCGGTTGGCTGGGCCGTGCCGGTCGAGGCAGGCGCTCTCTGGCGTTGTAGACCGTGCAAAGCGTGTTGCCGACGTCGACGCCGCGGATGAGGCCGTCGCGCAACGAAAACGCAATGTTGCCAGCCGTGCTCTCGAGCACGGCGCTGAGGACCTCGCCGCTGCCTGTCAGGTTCAAGTCGAAGCTGCCGGTCCCGCTCATGTTCGCTTCGCCGCGCAGGTCCGCGAGCAAGGGCTCGATCTCGACTGACGTTGCCGTGCCGTCGAGCGACAGCGTTGGGGAGTCGCCGCGCGCATCGAGCTCGAGGCCTCCCTCGAACTCACCGCCATAGAGTGCGGCACGCGCCGAGTCGATAACGCCTCGGCCACCGCCGACTGCCAGTGCCGCGGATACGTCTTGTAGCTCCAGCCCAGTGATTGTTAACGCACCGACCTCGAACGTGCCGTCGAACCGTTGGTTGTGGAGGATATCGGTCGGCAGTGCAATCTCGGCTGCGACGGGCGCCGCACCCTGCGGTGGTGGTGGCTCGGCTGAGGCGGGCATATAGCGGTCGGCATCGAGGCGGTCTATCGCGAGATCGAATGCGTAGGCGTTCTGCGGCGCGAGGCTCACCGTGAGCTCGCCCGTCACCGTGCTGTCGTCCAGCACGACGTTTAGATTTCGGAACGTGTTCCGCGACGCGTTGCCTTCGATTTGCGCCGTGGCGCGGATGTTTTGAAAGGCCGTGGGGTCCACGCGCGCGGGCATCGGTCGGTCGAAACGCTCGAGCAGCGCCCGCGGATCGAACGGCAGAACTTCGATACGACCTGTCCAGTTAGGTGAGTCGGCCAGACTCGTGACGCGCAGGGCACCCTGCAGATCGAGACCAGCGGCGCGGGCTTCGAGCGCCGTGAGATCGGCCGCACCGGCTGCGTAGGCGAACTCCGTGCTCAGGGCGAGATCGCCGAGCGCATCGGGTGGCAGGCCTGCCGGCATGAGCTCGCCGAGCACGCGCGCGAGCGCGGCGGCATCGAGCGCCGGGATCGTGACGTTTCCGGCAAAGCCCTGGCCGCCTTCGAGCCGGCTGACGTTGCCGTTCAGATTCGTGCCGAGAGCACCGATGTCGAAATCCTGGACCGACAACTGCTGCGTGGCCGGGTTGTACTCGATAGATCCTGCGGCCGTCACTGGCCCCAGTGCGCTCACGTCGATGCGTGCAAGCGTCTCCTGCGGCACGAGACTCAGCGCCTGTGCGGGGTCGAACTCGTTCGTCGCAAGCCGGCCGCTCATGACGCCATTCTCGCTTGTCGTGATCTCTCCGCTCACTGTCATTCCGAGCAAGTTCGCGGCGATATCACTCAGGGATGCCTGGCGGGTCAGTGGCAACAGCGTGAACGCAGCCTGCAAGTCGACGTTGCCGAGATTCGTGGTCGCTGTTTCGTCGATCTCCAATGCGAGCGTGTCGATGACCGAGGCAAGCGGCTGCGGTGCGACGCGGACCGAGCCGGTCAATTCCGGTTGCTCGAACAGGTTTGCGCCGCTCAGATCCCAAACGGCCGACATGCCCGCAAACTCAGTCGCGAGTCCGGTCACGCTCAATGCCGCCGATTCGCGCTCGAGCAACATGGAGCTCCAGTCGATTCTCACCTCGGCTTCTTCGGGTCCAATCGGCGGTGATGTGAGTGCAGCCGTCAGGTTGCCGCGAGAGAGCCCGATGTCGTTTTCGGCCAATGCCACGCGGAGGTTGTCTAGCTGCAGCGCGCCGGCGGCGCGCTCGTTGCCACGTCCGTCAGCGAGATTGAATCCGACGCGCAGGTCGCGCGTCTCGACGGTGTTGCGCGCCGTATCAATTACGGTTGTGCCCGACGCATCGATCTCGGCGCTGAGCTGCGGCTCGACGCTGACGAGGCGAAAGCTCAGCTCGCTGTCGACGGGCTGCCCGGGCGCGATCGCGCCGGTTTCGACACTGAGCTCTGAGAACACGTAGCGGACGTCGCTCGTGTTCTCGCGCCAGAAAATCAGCCCTTCGTCAATGTCGATGCCAGCAATGTTCAGTGACTGTAAGAACGGTTCGCGATCCGCGTTGGTCGTGGCCGGCGCCACATCGGTTGATTCGGCTGCGACGAGATCGCTCCAGTTAGTCAGGCCTTCCGCATCGATTGCGAGATTGAGCTCGAGGCCACCGAGTGAGACGGTACCGATCTCGACCTGCCTGCGAAGCAACGGCATGAGCTGCACGCTGACGGAGAGGCTATCGACGCTCGCGAACGGATCCTCGCCGAATCCCGGCGCATTGCCGAGGCGCACGTTGCCGGTCGTGACACCGAGCCAAGGGAAGAACATGAGCTCGAGATCGTCCTCGATGATGAACTCACGTCCCGTTCGGCTCTCTACCCAATCGGCGATATAGCCCTTGTAATCGTTCGGGTCGAACGTGAGCCAGATAATGATGGCTGCAACGGCGCCCAGCGCCACTGTCGCGGCGATCGCGGCTCCGAGGATCTTCAAAAACTTCCTCATACGCCCGCGCGCCCTACGTGAGCCACTCTGGGCGCAAAGTCGCGCAGCCGAATGAAGAGATACCGAGACACTTGATTGAGTTGACGTTTCTCATCACCGGTAAGTTCCAGGATTCTACGCCGCAGCGCCTATTAGAGATAGACTATGCTGAACGGCTCCTGAACGGCAGCAGCGCGATGGACGATCTGCACTACGCAACCCTGACCGAGGCCGGCGCAGCTCTGCGTGCCGGCGACACGACATCTGTTGCCCTGACCGAGCGACTGCTTCGGCGCATCGAGAGCCTCGATGCTGCGCTCAACAGCTACATTACCGTGACGGCCGACCATGCGCTCGCGCAGGCACGTCGTGCGGATGCCGAGCTGCGCGAGGGCCGCGACCGCGGCGCGCTGCACGGCATTCCCATCGCCGTCAAGGATCTGATCGCGACGAACGGTATCCGTACGACCGGCGGTAGTCTCGTGTACGAGAACTGGGTCCCCGATCACGATGCGACCGTCGTCCGCAAGCTAGACGAGGCTGGCGCCGTCATGCTCGGCAAGACGGGGCTACACGAGCTGGCATTCGGCTCGACTTCGGTGAATCCGTTTTTCGGCGCGATCGCCAATCCCTGGAAGATCGATCATCACTCGGGTGGCTCGAGTGGCGGCTCCGCCGTCGCCGTCGCGGCCGGTATGGCGTATGCGGGCATCGGCACGGACACGGGCTGTTCGGTCCGCCAGCCGGCGCAGTGCTGCGGCATCGTGGGTCATAAACCGACGTTCGGTCTCGTCAGCAAGGCGGGCGTGCTGCCGCTCGTCGACAGCATGGACCACGTCGGGCCGCTGGCGCGCACCGTGCGCGATGCCGCGCTCGTCCTGCAAGCCATCGCCGGGCACGATCCCGACGATCCGCATTGCGTCGATCGGCCGGCGCCGGATTTTACCGAAAAGCTCGAGCGGCCGATCGACGGGGCCGTCATTGGTGTGCCGCGGGGCTTTTTCTACGAGGGCGGCGACGAGGAAGTCTGCGACATCGTCAGCGCATCGCTCGAGGTGTTCGGCTATCTCGGCGCGCGCGTCGAGGATACCGAGCTGCCGGATATCGACCGCGCGTACAAAGCTGGTGATGTGACGTTTGTCGAGATCGTCGAGGCCAACGGTGAGGCGATGCGGCGCGACCCGAGCCTGTTCAGCGAGGAGTTCCGGCGGCGTTACGACGGCGTCGCGCGCAGCACGCCAGACGACTACGCCCAGGCACAGCGCTTTCGTGAGCAATTCCGCGCGGAGGTCGCCGAAGTCATGACGGAGTACGACGTGCTTGCCGTGCCGACCTCGACGGTTGCGGCCGCTCCGATCGCGAGTCAGCCGCCGGAGCATTCCGTCGAGCGGCGCAAGAACGCGAGCATCTTCAACTTCACGGGGCAGCCGGCGATCTCCGTGCCGTGTGGTTTTACGCGCGCGGGCTTGCCCGTCGGGCTCATGCTCGTCGGGCGCATGTTCGAGGATGCGACCGTGCTCCAATTCGCTGCTGCATTCGAGCGTGCGACCACGTGGCATGAGCAGCGCCCGCCCGTGGGTTGAGGCGCGGGCGAGCCCGTTCTCGTATACTGCCCCATGATTTCTCGAGGGGTTTCCATGACGAGCGAGACAGCGACGACGAGTCGTGTGCGGCAGATGCCGCTGGCGGTCGTAGCGATACTGCTTGTGGCCGCGTGCAGCGAGGCACCGCTCGGTCCGCTCAGCGTCACGGAGCTCGATACGCCTGCCGGAGAATTCAGCGGCCCGTCACATCTCGCCGCCGCAGCCGACGGCACGGTCATTTTGAACTGGCTCGAATCGACGACGGGCGAGGCCATGGCGCTCAAGTACACAACGCTGGCTGCCGACAGCGAGACCTGGGCCGAGCCCAAGACGTTGGCTGAATCGGAGAACTGGTTCATCAACTGGGCTGACTTTCCGTCCATTGTGCCGATGTCCGACAGTCTCTGGGCCGCACATTGGCTCGTCTATCGTGAGGACTACGACGGTTACGATATCCACGTGGCGATATCGAGCGATGCCGGGCAGAGCTGGGGCGAGCCATTCTTGCTCAATACTGACGGCACGGGTGCCGAGCACGGTTTCGTGACACTGTTTCCGCTGGATGGCGACATCGCCGCCGTCTGGCTCGACGGACGCAACATGATCGTCGACGGCGAGTTCATGTACGAAAGCCCCGCAGGTGTGTTGCTCGGCACGAGCCTGCGTTACGCACGCTTCGACCGCGACGGCGAGCGCCTGACCGATGTCTCTCTCGATGAGCTCGTCTGCGACTGCTGCCAGCCCGACATTGCGCACACGGCGGACGGGCCGATCCTGATCTATCGCGATCGCACGACGGATGAGGTCCGCGACATCGTCGTGCGTCGCATGATCGATGGAGAATGGCAGGCCGTGCAGGCGCTGCCGGCCGACAACTGGATGATAGAGGCTTGCCCGATCAACGGCCCGGCGATCGCAGCAGATGACGACGATGTCGTCGCCGCCTGGTTCAGCGCCGTCGACAATCAGCCGTTGGTGCACTTTGCGCGCTCGACCGACAGCGGCGCGAGCTTCGGCGCGGCGATCGAGATAGATGCGAGCGGTAGCTTCGGTTATGTTGACGTCGAGTTGCTCAGCAACGGCGATGCGATCGTCAGCTGGTTGCGCTCGAGCGGAGACGATCTCGCGCTCGTGACGCGGCGTGTGTCACCGGCCGGCGAGCTCATGGCCGTCGAAACCGCCGTCGATATCGACCTCTCCCGTCCGCTCGATTTTCCGCAGATGGTTCCGGCTGGCGAGCGGCTCGTTTTCGTCTGGACGGACTATACGTCGGGCAGCAACGTCAAGACCGGTCTCGGGCGCTTCGGCCCTTGACCGTGAACGACCGTCCCTAGACTCACGCCGTTGCAGCTTCATCAATGACGGCCCAGGTCCTCGCGCTGGTCCTGCTCGCGGCCTGCATCCACGCGACCTGGAACACATGGCTCAAGCTCTCCGGCGACCGGCTCGTCGTCATGGCGCTCATGGGCACGGGCTGGGCGCTGTTTGCGGCTTGCTGGTTGCCGTTCCTCGAGCCCGTAACGGTCGACGCATGGCCGTATCTCGCTGTATCAGTCGTCGTGCATCTCGCCTATACGTTGCTGCTCGTGCCGGCCTATCGGCTTGTCGATCTGAGCGTTGCCTATCCGATGATTCGCGGCACGGGCCCAGTGTTTGTAACGCTCGTCTCCTTGCTCGCACTAGGTGAAGCGGTTGGGCTGTTCGGTTGGACAGCGGTGTTGCTCATCACCGGCGGCGTGCTCGCGCTTGGGTTAGGTGGAGTCGCCGGCGATTATCGAGCGCTGCTGTTTGGATTGCTCGGCGGCGCGCTCGTCGCAGGGTATACCGTCATCGACGGCGTCGGCGCGCGTGTGAGCGGTTCGGCGCTGACCTATGCAGCGTGGTTGTTCTTGCTGACGGGCATCCCGTTGCCCGTGATCGGCGTAATCGCGCACCGCGGCGACTTTGTCAGACTCGCCCGGCCCATCGCCGCACGCGGGCTGATCGCCGGGGCAATCGCCTCGACCGCGTTCGCAATTGTGATCTGGTCGCTGACGCAGGCACCGTTGGGTCTCGTTGCAGCCGCGCGTGAAACGAGTGTCGTTCTAGTGGCGATCGCCGGCGGCGTGCTGCTGAAAGAGAAGGTCAATTGGGTCGCCATCGCCGTGGTATTCGTTGGCGTCGTGCTGTTACGTTTTGCCGGTAATTGATCGATGATCAATACCATTCGGCAGCTGGGCCTCAGCGCTTCATCTGACCGAGGACAGGTAATCAGCTTCGACGCTCGCTAGGAAGCTGTCTTGCGCAAGGGATGAAATAACCCGTACTGCCAGCCACGAATGACCAATACGATGATAAGCGCACGGCGCTGCTCGGCGTCGAGAAATGCTTCTGCGCGCCGCCGGCTCCAAGTATTATCTGTGAGTACTTTTTTCGGTCGAGGTTGCCAATGCGGATTCAAGAGCTCGGTATCTTGCTAACGTTCGCCGCTGCGCCGGCACTCGCTCATCATAGCGTTGTGGCTAATTTCGATGCGGGAACGACAGTAGAAGCCGAGGGCGTAATCAGCAACATTGCGTGGAGGAACCCTCATATCCTGTTCACGCTGACGACCGCCGACGGCGCTGAGTTGACGCTCGATACGCACTCTTTGAGCATCATGCGTCGATTGGGCGCGGCCGAGCCATTCATCCACGTAGGTGACTCCGTCAAGGTCGCCGGCTGGCCGTCGCGGCGAGGTGAGGGAATGTTCGTTAACAACATGCTGCTGCCCAGCGGAGAAGAGTTCGTTTTCGATTTCAGCGCAGAGCCCGCAGATCTTCGTTGGTCAGACCGGATGTGGGGAAGCAATGAGAATTGGTTTGCCGAAGGCGGCGACTCCTCGGCGGAAGAGCGCGGAATTTTCCGCGTCTGGAGCACAACGCTCGCGGGTGGTGGCGCTTTTTTCTTTCAGCAGCGAGCCTATCCGCTCACTGAGGCAGCGCAAGCATTCAACGATGCATTCGATATCACCACTGAAGACCCGTTGTTCAACTGTGCCCCGAAGGGTGTGCCGGCCATCATGAATGCACCTTATCCGTTCGAGTTCAGCGATCGGGGTGACATTATCGAGCTGCGTATCGAGGAATACGACACGTTGCGTACCATTTATTTGAATCCAGAGACGGCCGCTGCATCATCACCGTCGATTCTCGGGCACTCAACGGGTCACTGGGACGGCGAGACACTCGTTGTCGAAACCACGAATGTGAACTGGGGGCATCTCAACGGTCGCGGGGTGCCCATGAGCGAACAGGCTGTGATCGTCGAGCGGTTTACGCCTACGGAGAACGGCGGACGGCTCGAATATGAGCTGACGGTCACCGATCCAAGGAACTTCACCGAGCCTGTCGTCATGGGGAAATCGTGGGTCTGGTTACCCGACGTTCGCGTCGAGCCGTACGAGTGCACGCTTCGCGAGGAACTTGGATAGCGATTCGCTTCGATGGCGGAGGCAGTCGCGCTCAGCGCGTCCTGCTCGCCAACGTTAGAATGACGGTCGTGGTAATTTCGTCCGCGCTTGCGCCGCGTGACAGATCGCTGACCGGTTTCGCGAGTCCCTGAAGGAGCGGCCCGAGCGCTGCTGCACCGGCCAGGTGCTGGATCAGCTTATAGGCGATGTTGCCCGCGTTCAGGTCAGGGAAGACCAGCACGTTTGCATTTCCGGCGACGTCGCTCGCATCCGTGATCTTGGACGCTGCGATTCGTGTGACGAGTGCGGCATCGGCTTGCATTTCGCCGTCGATGGCGATGTTAGGCGCACGTTTCCGCGCAAGCGTCGCGGCTTCACGGGCTTTGTCTACGCTGGCGTGGCGGCCGCTACCTCGTGTGGAGAACGATAACAACGCAACGCGTGCGGCATCGCCTGTGAGCCGTTCGAAGCTCTGCGCTGACGCTATTGCGATATCTGCGAGTTTCTCGGCATCAGGGTCGACGTTGAGCGCGCAGTCGGCGAACAATAGCGGTCTTGTCGCCTGCGTTGTGGCGTCCGGGACGAGCATCATGAACGCACTCGATGGAGTTCGGATTCCCTCGGCGAGGCCGATCGTCATGAGGCTCGCCTCGATGACACGCGCCGTAGGCGTCGTAATGCCCGCGACCATGGCGTCGGCTTCCCCGGCGTTGACCATGGCGCCGCCGAAGAAAAGAGGTTTAGTTACAAGACGCCGCGCGACCTCTGCGCTCGCACGGGGGCGGAGCTGTCGATACCGGCTCGAGTATTCGCTAATCCTATCCGAGCAGGTCGGGTCGATGATCGTAAGGCGTTGAGGATCGATGCCGGCCGTGCGCGCCGCTGCGACGACTTCGTCGTCGTGCCCAAGGAGAACGACGCTCGCGACCCGTTCATCGATGAGCTGGCCGGCCGCGATAAGAATCCTCTGATCGGCGCCCTCAGGGAACACGACCGTCCGCTCGCGGTTCCTCAGCGAGTCGGTGAGGTCATTTATGAACGGTATCCGCGTGTGCGCCAGTGCTGACTCCCGGTCGGCGATGCTGTCAGGTCACGGTGTAGTCCCGATCCTTCGCGAGATGCCGAACCGGTTTTTTCAGCGCATCTCGCCGGAACGGTTCACCGAGCTCTTGATTGACGACGACCTCGAGGATTGTTGCCTTGTCCGATGCGGTTGCTGTGCGCAGCGCGTCGCCGACCTCATCGGCGCTCGAAACGCGGATGCCGTTCGCTCCCATCGCCCGCGCGATTTCGGCAAAGCTCGGATTGTTCAAGTTTGTGCCGACGAATCGGTCAGCGTAATAGTCGATCTGGTTCTTTTTCTCTGCGCCCCACTGGCCGTTGTTGAACACGACAGCAGTTACGGGGATGTTCTCGCGCACACAAGTCAGCGTTTCCTGAAGGCTCATGCCCCAGGCGCCGTCGCCGACGTACGCCACCGCGGGGCGGTTCGGCGCCGCAACCTTGGCGCCGATTGCCGTTGGGAACGCATAGCCGCAGTTACCGAAGCTCATGGCCGCAAGGAAGCTCGAGGGCTGCTCGAAGCGCAGGTAGCTGTTGGCCACGGAACAGATGTTGCCGATATCGGTCGACACGATGGCGTCCTGTGGCATCGCGCGCTCGAGCTCCCGCAGCGCGCGCCGCGGCGAGAGCTCGCCTTGGGCGCCAACGCTCATGCCGTCGAGCTCTTCCTTCCAGGAAATTTTCTCGGCCGCGACCTGTTCGAGACGGGGTCCGGACGTTGCGATACAGGCCGGCGCGTCGGCCCCGGCTTTGAGCCTCTCGAGCAGCTCATTCGCTGCACCCGCAGCGTCCCCGTGGACGCCGACCGTGACGGGTTTGACGAGCCCGAGCACGCGTTGGTCGCTATCGACCTGGATGACCTTGGCGTCGTCCGGCCAGTATTCGAGCCCGTACTGCGGCAACGTGCCGAAAGGCCCGAGACGCGTACCGAGCGCGAGCACGACGTCGGCCTTGGCGATCGTGCGCATCGCAGCCTTGGAACCCTGATAACCGAGCGGGCCACATGACAGCGCATGGCTTGCCGGGAACGAGTCGTTGTGCAAATAGCTCGTCACGACGGGTGCGGATAGGTACTCCGCGAGGGCTTGCAGGGCACCGACGCCCTCGGCCATGGCAACGCCGCCGCCGGCAACGATGACCGGAAAGCTTGCACCTCGGAGCAGCGCTGCGGCCTCGTCGAGACTTGCTGCGCCCCCCGGGGAGCGCTCGACACGCAGCGGCTCGCGCAGCTCGACGTCGATATCCCCGTAGAAATGATCGCGCGGGATATTGACCTGCGTCGGGCCCCGCTCAGCCAGCGCGATATCGAACGCCCGGCCCGTGAGCTCTGCGATCCGATCCGGCCGGCTGACGTGAGCCTGGTACTTCGTAATTTTCTCGAAGAACGCGAGTTGCTCGACTTCTTGAAAGCCGCCGAGGCCCATCGTGCCCGAGCCCGATTCGGGCGTAATGCAGACGACGGGCGAATGCGCCCAATAGGCTGCGGCGATCGCCGTGACGAAATTCGTGATTCCTGGGCCGTTCTGCGCGATGCAGACGCCGTGGCGGTTGCTGATTCGCGAGAAACCGTCCGCCATGTGCCCAGCGCCCTGTTCATGCGCGACCGAAATGAAGCGAATTCCGGCCGGCTCGAAGATATCGAGCGCATCCATGTAGGCCGAGCCCACGATGCCGAACACGTGGGTCACTCCACGCGCAGCCATGGTTTCGACAAACGCTTCGCTAGGCGTCATTCGCGGCATAGTCATTTCCTCTTTTCATTTGTAAGCCGGTGTCTCAAGTCTTCGTCGGCGTTTCGGCATCGTTGCCCGTAAAGAATTTGGCGAGCTCATGGCGCAGAACCTTCCCCGTGGGGCCTTTCGGGAGCTCATGCATGAACAGAATTGTACGCGGCGCTTTGAAGCCACCCGTGAGCTTTCTGCAATGTTCGATGAGCTCTTGTTCGTCAACGGGCATATCGTCTCTGACCACGACGCAGGCGGCGACATCCTCGCCGAGATCGTCGTCCGGAACACCTAAAGCGCCCGCTTCGACGACAGCAGGGTGCGAGAATAACGCGTCATCGATCTCCCGTGGCGAAATATTCTCTCCGCCCTTGATGATGAGCTCTTTGAGCCGTCCCGTGACAAACACGAAGCCATCGTCGTCTTTGTGTCCGAGATCGCCGGTACGCAGCCAACCGCCCGAGTCGATGGCAGCCGCCGTAGCCTGCGGGTCTCTGAGATACGCTCGCATGACGTTCGGTCCGCGTACGAGGATCTCACCCTGGTTGTTCGGGCCGATCTCGATGCCTTCGCCGTTCGCGATAATAACCTCGTTACCGTACGGTAGGCCCGGCGAGCCGATTCTGCAGGGGGCCGGTGGCAAGGGATTCGTCAGGATCTGTGCCGCCGCTTCAGTGATCCCCATGGTCTCGACGATCGGGATGCCGAATCTCGACTCGAACTGTTCGTGCAAGGCCGGCGGCAGCGGCGCGGATGCCGAGCGGCCGAAGCGAACGGCCTGCAACGCCGTGCGCGTGCGCGTATCCAACTCGGTATGCTCGTGCAAGAGATACGCGATGATCGTCGGCACGACGCTGAACCACGTGCAGCGGTGATCGGTCACCCACCCCCAGAAACGGCGCACGCTGAATCCGTGCGGCAGGACCATGGTTCCGCCGCTGACGAGGATTCCGAGCAAAGAGACGATTTGCGCGTTGATGTGGCATAGCGGTAGTACGCAGAGTCCACAATCCTCCTTGCGCAGCGCATGCGCGCCGGCAACGTTTCTGGCACCGCTCAGCACGTTCGCGTGCGTCAGCAAGACCCCTTTCGGCTTGCCCGTTGTCCCTGACGTGTACATGAGCATGGCGTCATCGTTCTGCGTTAGCGTCGGCAATGCGCTGTCGGTCGTGTCATGCGCGGGCCAGTCGGGGCCGCGATCCACATCGGTCACGATGATCCGAACCTCGCGGCCGGCGATTTCGAGCGCGTCCGCGAGTAGCGCTTCGAATTCCGGTGAGACGAAAACGACGCTGGCTCTCGAATGATCCAGGACGTAGCCAAGTTGCGCTGCGCCGGCCGCCGTATTGAGAGGCGCGCAAACACAGCCGGCGTACATTACGCCGAGAATCAACTCTGCGGTTGCCGCGCCGTTGCCGAGCATCAATGAAACGGTGTCGCCTTTGCCCAAGCCAAGCGTGTCTAGATGTCCGGCGATTTCACGCGCCCGTTGCAGCAGTTGTGCATAGGTCAGTGTCTGGTTGCTCTCGGGTGCAACGAGATAAACGTCGTTTCCGGCATCGACCGCTTGTCGCGTGATGAGCGCTCGCACGGTAGGGTCTTCGTGGGCGGACTCCGTCGTGCTCGAGATGTCTTGTGTCGTGCTCATTCGATCGAATCGTGATCGTCACCCGGCGATAGATGCGTGGCGCAGAGATCACCCGCCCAAGCTTCGAGGCCTGGACTTACTTTCCGTACCGACTCCAGTATGCGCCGAACAGAGCGGTCTCACTCGGCTTGTCCTCGGGGATTGTCATGGCCAGGTGCGTGATGTTGATAAAGTGACGATAGTTCAGGTTTTCGCTGATGCTGTTGCCTTGCCATGTGCCGCAGCCCATGCTGAGGGTGAAGTTCAGTCCCGTGTCGAAGCCGCCCCCGTTGCCAAAAGTATGCGCCATGTTGACGAGCACTCGGGCAACGTCGAGCTCTGCGGCGAGTCGCCGCGCATGATCCATATTGGCAGTATGGATGCCACAGGAGTGTCCTCGTCCCTTGAAATCGAGAATCTCGCGAACCTTCGTGAGCGCTTCGTCGAAATCGCTCACTCGGTACACGGTTAGCACGAGCGACAGCTTCTCATCAGAGAACGGGAAGCCCGGTCCTGTACCGGATTCCTCGACCATAAAGAATTTCGCATCCTGTGCGCGCGGGTCTAGTGCTGCTTCGCGCGCGAGTGTCGCTGCGTCCTTGGCGAGCACTTTACGGTTGAGGTGTCCGTCTACCCATAGAGTCTTCTCGATCTTGTCTTTGTCTTGCGCATCGACGAGAAAACCGCCGACCGATTCTAGTTCCCGGATCGCATCGTCGTACACGGCACCCAGGATAATCACCGAGTTCTCCGACGAGCACGATGTCGCGTTGTCGAAGGTTTTCGAGGCGAGAATTTTCCCTGCAGTCGCCTTGAGGTCAGCAGTGTCGTCGATTATCACAGGCACGTTTCCGGCACCGACGCCGATCGCCGGCGTGCCGCTGCGATAGGCGGCGCGGACGTTATTCTGGGAGCCCGTGACGACGACGAGGTCGCAGGATTCCATGAGCGCATTCGTCAGCGACTTCGATGCGGAGGCCGGCAGTATTTGGATCAGATCCGCAGGCGCATCGATTTTCTCTAGCGCGGCGCGCATGAGCTCGACGGTGCGTGCGGTGGCAGATCGTCCGGCCGGTGACGGCGACACGATGACGGCGTTGCGGCCTTTGATGGCCATCATGGCTTTGTTGACGGGCGTCGCGCTCGGGTTCGTCGCGGGCGTCAATGCGGCGACGACGCCGACGGGCTTGGCGTATTTGACGATGCCGAGAGCCGGTAGATCTTCGATGACACCGACAGTCTTGACGCGCAGCAAGTCGCGCAGCGTGCCGAAAGTCTTACGTTGGTTTTTGGTGACTTTGTCGGGAATGTTGCCCATTCCCGTGTCGCGCACGGCAAGCTCT
>JAOTTJ010000078.1 GCA_029864465.1 Gammaproteobacteria bacterium
TCCCCACCATGCTTCTCAGCCATCACCTTCGTCAACGCCGCCGTCAACGTCGTCTTCCCATGATCCACATGACCTATCGTCCCCACATTCACATGCGGCTTCGTACGCTCAAATTTTGCTTTGGACACGTCTATCTACCTCTCTAAGCTCAACCAGCACCCGCCATGGCAACGGCGCATCAGCTCCTGTCCTTGATAATCGAGTCCGCGACACTCGACGGCACAACCGCATAGTGACTGAACTCCATTGTGTACGTTGCACGGCCCTGGCTCATGGAGCGCAGATCGGTCGCGTAACCAAACATTTCCGACAACGGCACCTCGGCTCGAACTATCTTGCCGAGCGGCGCGTCTTCGAGACCCTGCAAAATCCCGCGGCGCCTGCTCAGGTCACCGTTGACGTCGCCCATGTAATCCTCGGGAGTCACGACCTCAACCTTCATGACCGGCTCGAGCAGGACGGGTTTCGCTTTCGCGGCACCCTGCTTGAACGCCATCGAGCCTGCGATTTTAAAGGCGATCTCGCTCGAATCGACGTCATGATAGGAGCCGTCGTACAACGTGACCTTGCAGTCGACGACCGGGTAGCCCGCGATGACGCCGTTGGCCATCTGTTCCTTCACGCCTTTGTCGACCGCCGGAATGTATTC
Organism: Gammaproteobacteria bacterium; assembly: GCA_029864465.1. Taxonomy (GTDB): domain Bacteria; phylum Pseudomonadota; class Gammaproteobacteria; order Steroidobacterales; family Rariloculaceae; genus JAHEEM01. The sequence goes on from JAOTTJ010000078.1 coordinate 650, forward strand.
CCGCGGAACGACGCCGCCGACGATCTCATTAACGAATTCGTAACCCGCGCCGGACTCCATGGGCTCAATGCGCAGATGCACGTGGCCGTACTGACCGCGCCCACCCGATTGGCGCACGAACTTGCCTTCCTGCTCTATGGATTTTTGTATCGTCTCACGGTAGGCGACCTGTGGTTTGCCGACGTTGGCTTCCACCTTGAACTCTCGCTTCATGCGATCGACGATTATTTCCAGATGCAGTTCGCCCATGCCCGAGATGATCGTCTGCGCAGATTCCTCATCCGTATGCACTCGAAAAGACGGGTCTTCCTTGGCTAGCTTGCTTAGCGCCATACCCATCTTTTCCTGGTCGGCCTTCGTCTTCGGCTCGACAGCCACGGAGATCACGGGCTCAGGGAATTCCATGCGCTCGAGCGTGATGATTTCCTTCGGATCACAGAGACTGTCGCCCGTCGTGACATCCTTGAGGCCCACAGCTGCGGCGATATCGCCCGCGCGAACTTCCTTGATCTCCTCACGATCATTCGAGTGCATCTGCAGGATGCGTCCGATTCGCTCACGCTTACTCTTGACCGGGTTGAAGATGGTGTCACCGGAGTTCAAGACACCCGAGTAAACCCTGAAAAAGGTCAGGTTGCCGACGAAAGGGTCAGTCGCGATCTTGAACGCGAGTGCCGCAAATGGCTCATTGTCACTGGAGCCTCGCTCGCTCTCGGACTCATCCTCGAGGATACCTTTGATCGGAGGCCGCTCATTCGGAGAGGGCAGGTAGTCGACGACAGCGTCGAGCACGGCCTGCACACCCTTGTTCTTGAAGGCAGAGCCGCAGAGCACGGGTGTAATCTCGCCGGCCAGGCAGCGCGCCCTGATCCCCTGCTTGATTTCCTCTTCGCTCAAATCGCCGTGCTCGAGGTATCTATCGAGAAGACGTTCATCGCTCTCGGCAGCCGCCTCGACGAGCTTCTCTCGCCATTCTTCGGCCGTCGCTTTGAGCGACTCGGGAATATCCTGCTCCTCGAAGCTCATGCCCTGGGTCTCTTCGTCCCAGGAAATCGCCTTCATCTTCAAAAGATCGACGACGCCTTCAAAATTTTCTTCCGCGCCGATCGGAATCTGCAGCGACACCGGGTTGCCCTTGAGCCGGGAGTTGATCTGCTCAACCACACGAAAGTAATCCGCGCCGGCTCGATCCATCTTGTTGATAAATGCGAGGCGCGGAACGCCGTACTTATTGGCCTGCCGCCAAACCGTCTCGGACTGGGGCTCGACGCCACCGACCGAACAGAAAACGGCCACGGCGCCGTCGAGCACGCGCAGGCTACGCTCGACCTCGATCGTGAAGTCGACGTGCCCGGGTGTGTCGATGATATTGACGCGGTATTCCGGAAGGCTCTGATCCATGCCCTTCCAGAAACAGGTTGTCGCAGCAGACGTAATCGTGATGCCGCGCTCTTGTTCCTGCTCCATCCAGTCCATGACGGCCGCGCCGTCGTGAACCTCACCGATCTTGTGGGATACCCCGGTGTAGAACAGGATACGTTCTGTCGTAGTCGTCTTGCCGGCATCGATGTGCGCCATGATGCCGATGTTGCGATACCGCTCTATTGGGGTCTGCCGTGCCACGTCCTTGCCTCAGTGCCATGCACTACCACCGATAATGTGCGAAAGCCTTATTGGCCTCTGCCATCCGGTGCGTATCCTCACGCTTCTTGACTGCCGATCCCCTGTTGTCAGCCGCATCGAGCAACTCGTGCGCGAGCCGCAACGCCATCGTCTTTTCGGACCGCTTGCGCGCCGCGTCGATAGCCCATCTCATTGCGAGCGTCTCGCGGCGCGTCGTGCGCACCTCGACAGGCACCTGATACGTAGCCCCGCCCACGCGCCGAGACTTCACCTCGACAGACGGCTTGATGTTGTCGAGTGCCTGGCTCAACAACTCGACCGCCCGTTCCTGATCCTGACCCGAGCGTTCCGCAATCCTGTCGAGCGCGCCATAGACGATCTTTTCGGCGACCGATTTCTTCCCACTGAGCATGACCATGTTGATGAACTTGGCGAGCATATGATTGCCGTATTTCGGGTCCGGAAGGACCGCACGGCGTGGCGCTTGGCTTCTACGAGACATTAGATGAGATCCGCGTACGTTCTGGTTTTAGCTCTTCGGTCGTTTGGAGCCGTACTTCGAGCGGCCCTTGCGGCGATCACCAACACCGGCGCAGTCCAACGTACCGCGCACGACGTGATAACGAACGCCGGGCAAATCCTTTACGCGGCCGCCGCGAATGAGCACGACCGAGTGCTCCTGAAGATTGTGGCCTTCTCCGCCGATGTAGCTCGTGACCTCGAATCCGTTCGTCAAGCGGACACGGGCGACCTTCCGCATCGCGGAGTTGGGCTTTTTAGGCGTCGTCGTGTAGACGCGCGTACACACGCCGCGTTTTTGCGGCGATGCGCCGAGCGCCGGCACGTTGCTCTTTGCCTTTTTGGTCGATCGCGGAGATCTGACTAATTGATTAGTTGTTGCCATTTCTTTTCTATATATAAAGATGGGCCCGTTGCCGGGTCGCGGCATCCGGGCCTCATCTATCCATTGCCCCGAGCACGCTCGGGGTGAGCATTGACCGGTCTGGGCTTGTCCAGCCGGGAGCAGCAGGAAATTTTAGGGTTCGCGGTCTACGGCTGTCAACCGGAATTCGGGGATTCCTTCGTCAGCTCGCCGGAACCTCCTCCGTTTCCGCCTCGTCCGCGGGGCCGTCAGCCGCTGCCAGCTCGGCTTCGGCGGCCTCCTCGGCGGGCTCCACGGCAGCCTCCTCGGGCAGCTCTTCGACACCGACCGCCGCCGCAGCCGCAGCCGCAGCCGCAGCCGCCTCACTCTCGAACGTAGCCGACAGCTCCTGCAGCTCGTCGGCCAGGATGTCCTCCTGCGTCCGGCGGCGTTCTTCATGATGTGCAAAACCGGTGCCGGCCGGAATCAGCCGTCCCACGATCACGTTCTCCTTGAGGCCGCGCAGATCGTCCTGCATACCGCGCACGGAAGCTTCAGTCAGAACGCGCGTCGTTTCCTGGAACGAGGCCGCTGAGATGAAGGATTCCGTCGCCAACGACGCCTTCGTGATTCCGAGTAACACGGGGTCGTAGGTGGCGACCCGCTCCTTGCGGGCCTCGGCCTCTTCGTTGACGTCGAGAACTCGCGAGCGGTCCACTTGCTCGCCCTTGAGAAACCGCGTGTCGCCGGCATCGGAGACCTCGACCTTGCGGAGCATCTGGCGAATGATGACCTCGATGTGCTTGTCGTTGATCTTCACTCCCTGCAAACGATAGACGTCCTGAATCTCTCGGACGAGATAGTCGGCCAGGCGCTCGACACCCTGCAGGCGCAGAATATCGTGCGGATTCGGCTCACCGTCGGCTATCATTTCGCCGCGCTCGACCGTCTCACCCTCGAAGACGTTTAGGTGACGCCATTTCGGGATGAGCTCGTCGTGCTGCTCACCTTGTTCGTCCGTGATGACGAGACGCCGCTTACCCTTTGTTTCCTTGCCGAAGCTGACCGTCCCCGTGTGCTCGGCCAGGATCGCAGACTCCTTCGGACGCCGCGCCTCGAACAGATCCGCGACGCGAGGCAGACCGCCCGTGATATCGCGCGTCTTGGAGGTCTCCTGAGGCAAGCGTGCCAACACATCGCCAACGAGAACCCTCGAGCCGCTCTCCATCGACAATACCGCACCGGCGGGTAACGCGTAGACGGCCGGAATATCCGTATTCGGGAAGTTGATCGGCTTGCCCTTTGCGTCGACGAGCTTCGCCGTCGGCTTGTGCTCGGTCCCACCGCGCTGGGCGGCGTCGAGCACGACCGTGCTCGTCAAGCCCGTGTACTCGTCGACCTGCGTCGTCACGGTGACATCGTCGATGAAGTCCTCGAACTGGATATTGCCGCTGACCTCCGTGACGATCGGGTGCGTATGCGGATCCCAGCTAGCCACGAGCTGACCAGCCGTGACCCGCTCGCCTTCCTTGATGCTGAGAACCGCGCCGTAGGGGACCTTGTAACGCTCGCGCTCACGCCCAAACTCATCGATGACGGCGAGCTCACCGGAACGCGATGTGACGACGAGGTGCCCTTTCTCCTCGTGCTGCACGGTCTTCACGCTGTGCATCCGTAGCGTGCCAGCGCTCTTGACCTCGACGCTGTTGACAGCTGCAGAGCGTGACGCGGCGCCGCCGATATGGAATGTGCGCATCGTGAGCTGCGTGCCGGGCTCGCCAATCGACTGGGCGGCAATGACACCCACGGCTTCACCCTTGTCGACGCGGTGACCGCGGCCGAGATCCCGACCATAGCATTGCGCGCAGACGCCGTAGCGAATCTCGCAGGTAATCGGGGAACGTACGAGGACCTGATCGATCGACGACGTCTCGAGCTGACTTACAGCCTGCTCGTCGAGCAGGGTACCGGCCTCGACGACGACCTCACCCGTCGCCGGCGCCACGACGTCTTGAGCGACGACGCGCCCGAGCACGCGCTCGCGCAACGGCTCGACGATGTCGCCGCCCTCAACGAGCGGCGTCATCAGCAGACCCGTGTTCGTTTCACAATCGTACTGTGTGACGACGAGATCCTGCGCGACGTCGACTAGACGGCGCGTAAGGTAGCCTGAGTTTGCCGTCTTCAACGCCGTGTCAGCCAACCCCTTGCGGGCGCCATGCGTCGAGATGAAGTACTGCAAAACATCGAGACCCTCGCGGAAATTCGCCGTGATTGGAGTCTCGATGATCGAGCCGTCGGGCTTGGCCATGAGTCCACGCATACCCGCGAGCTGGCGAATCTGTGCTGCGGAGCCTCGCGCACCGGAGTCAGCCATCATGTAGATCGAGTTGAAAGACTCCTGCTCGACGGCCTTACCCGCTGAATCAACGGCATTTTCGACGCCGAGCTTCTCCATCATGGCCTTGGCAACCTGATCGTTGGTCCGAGACCAGATATCGACGACCTTGTTGTAACGCTCACCGTCCGTCACGAGGCCGGATGCATATTGCCCCTGGATATCCTTGACCTCTTGCTCAGCGATCTCGAGGATTTTCGGCTTCTCGATCGGCACGACCATATCGTTTACGCCGAACGACACACCCGAGCGTGTCGCGTAGTCGAAGCCCGTGTACATGAGCTGATCGGCGAATACGACCGTTTCCTTAATACCGAGCTGGCGGTAACAGGCGTTGATCACCGCGGAGATCGCCCGTTTGTTCATCGGTCGGTTGATTAGATCGAAATCGAGACCGGTCGGCATAATGTCGGACAAGAGCGCGCGGCCTACGGTCGTATCGACAACCTGGTACGCGACCTCACCATCCTCGGTTTGCCGTTTGACCCTGACCTTTACGCTTGCGTGCAGTTCGACACAGCGATTCTCGTACGCACGATGCACCTCTTCGATGTCGCCGAACAGCATGCCCTCGCCCTTGGCGTTTACGCGATCACGCGTCATGTAGTAGAGGCCGAGCACGACATCCTGAGACGGCACGATGATCGGGTCACCGTTCGCCGGCGAGAGAATGTTGTTGCTCGACATCATCAACGCGCGCGCCTCGAGTTGGGCCTCGAGCGACAGCGGAACGTGGACGGCCATCTGGTCGCCGTCGAAATCGGCGTTGAACGCCGTACAGACGAGCGGATGCAACTGAATCGCTTTGCCCTCGATGAGCACCGGCTCGAAAGCCTGAATGCCGAGGCGATGCAGCGTCGGGGCGCGATTGAGCATGACAGGATGCTCGCGAATGACTTGGGCCAGAATATCCCAGACCTCGGGGCCTTCACGCTCGACGAGGCGTTTGGCCGCCTTGATCGTCGTTGCCTCACCACGAAGCTGAAGCTTCGAGAAAATGAACGGCTTGAACAACTCGAGTGCGAGCTTCTTGGGCAGACCGCATTGATGCAGCTTTAGCGTCGGACCGACGACGATGACCGAGCGCCCCGAGTAGTCGACGCGCTTGCCGAGCAAGTTCTGGCGGAAACGGCCCTGCTTACCTTTGATCATATCGGCCAACGACTTCAGCGGCCGTTTATTCGTGCCCGTTATCGCACGTCCGCGGCGGCCGTTGTCGAGCAATGCATCGACAGATTCCTGCAGCATCCGCTTCTCATTGCGCACGATGATGTCAGGTGCGTTGAGCTCGAGCAGCCGGCGCAACCGATTGTTGCGATTGATTACGCGGCGATAGAGATCATTCAGGTCCGAGGTTGCAAATCGCCCACCGTCGAGTGGCACGAGGGGCCTCAAATCCGGCGGCAATACGGGCAGGACCGTCATGACCATCCACTCGGGGCGGTTGTTGGAGTCGACGAACGACTCGAGTAGCTTCAGCCGCTTCGAGAGACGTTTGATCTTTGTTTCGGAGTTCGTGCCGGCAATGTCTTCGCGCACCTGTACGATTTCCGAGCTGAGCTCCAACGTGGAGAGCAGGTCACGGACGGCCTCGGCACCCATGCGCGCATCGAACTCGTCACCGTACTGCTCCATGGCCTCCAGATAGGTCTCATCGGTCATGAGCTGGCCGCGCTCGAGCGGCGTCATGCCCGGGTCGACGACGACGAACGCCTCGAAGTAGAGGATCCGCTCGATCTCGCGCAGCGTCATGTCGAGCATGAGGCCGATACGGGAAGGCAGCGACTTCAGGAACCAGATATGCGCTACGGGGCTCGCAAGCTCGATATGGCCCATGCGCTCACGGCGCACTTTCGTCTGGGTCACCTCGACACCGCATTTCTCGCAGACGACGCCACGATGCTTGAGTCGCTTGTACTTACCGCACAGGCATTCGTAGTCCTTGATGGGGCCGAAAATCTTCGCGCAGAACAACCCGTCCCGCTCAGGCTTGAACGTCCGGTAATTGATAGTCTCCGGCTTCTTGACCTCGCCGAACGACCACGACCGGATCATCTCGGGCGAGGCCAGACCGATCTTGATCGCCTCGAAATCCTCGACCGGTGTCTGCTGTTTGAAGAGCTTGAGTAAATCCTTCATGGAATCACCATCCAATGAATAGTTTGTCTGTGACCAACACGTTTCCGCCGAGAGCCCATCAACCCGAATGCTCGAGATCGATATTGATGCCGAGCGAGCGAATTTCTTTCACGAGCACGTTGAAGGACTCCGGCATGCCAGCTTGCATCTCATGGGTCCCATCGACGATGTTCTTGTACATCTTCGTACGACCCTGAACGTCGTCGGACTTGACGGTCAACATCTCCTGCAACGTGTAGGCAGCGCCGTAGGCCTCCAATGCCCAGACCTCCATCTCACCAAATCGCTGGCCGCCGAACTGCGCCTTGCCACCGAGCGGTTGCTGTGTCACGAGGCTGTACGGCCCGGTAGAGCGGGCATGCATCTTATCGTCAACGAGATGATTGAGCTTGAGCATATACATGTAGCCAACGGTAACGTCGCGATCGAAACGCTCACCCGTGCGGCCGTTGTACAGCGTCGCCTGACCCGACTCCGGCAGGTCCGCGATCTCGAGGAGGCTCTTGATCTCCGCTTCGGTCGCACCGTCGAATACCGGCGTGGCAATCGGCACGCCTTCGCGCAAATGCCCGGCAAGCTCGACGATCTCCTCGTCAGTGAACCCAGTCAATTTCTCAGCCTGCCCGCCCGTCTTGTTGTAAATCCGGTCGAGGAACTTGCGCATGGAGGCCACAGATTCCTGCGCCTCCAGCATGGCGCCGATCTTGTTTCCGAGCCCTTTGGCTGCCCAGCCCAGATGCGTCTCCAGGACCTGGCCGACATTCATGCGCGACGGGACACCGAGCGGATTCAACACGATGTCGACGGGTGTACCGTCCTCCATGTACGGCATGTCCTCTACGGGCACGATCGTGGAGATCACACCCTTGTTGCCGTGGCGTCCGGCCATCTTGTCACCGGGTTGGATGCGCCGCTTGACGGCCAGATACACCTTGACCATCTTGAGCACGCCCGGCGCGAGATCGTCGCCCGCCGTGATCTTCTGCTTCTTCTCGTCGAAGCGACGCTCGAACTCCTCTTTCTGCGCCCGCAGCCGCTCGGCGGTGCGCTCGAGCTGGCTGTTCGCGTCATCGCTCTTGAGCCGAACCTCGAACCATTGCTGTTGAGGCAACTCCTCGAGATAGGCATGCGTGATCTTGGAGCCGGCCTTTAGCTTGTTCGGTCCTCCCGCAGCAACCTTTCCGAGAAGCAGTTTCTCGACGCGCTGATAGATATCGCCTTCGAGAATGCGCTGCTGATCATCGAGATCCTTACGCACGGCCTCGAGCTCATGACGCTCGATCGAGAGCGCGCGCTGATCTTTCTCGACACCATCGCGCGTGAACACGCGCACATCGATAACCGTGCCGTCCATACCCGGAGGCACACGCAGCGACGTGTCTTTGACGTCTGATGCCTTCTCTCCGAAGATTGCCCTCAGCAGCTTCTCTTCCGGTGTTAGCTGCGTCTCGCCTTTCGGCGTGACCTTGCCTACGAGAATATCGCCGGCGCGAACCTCGGCGCCGATGAAGGCGATGCCCGACTCGTCCAGCTTCGTCAGCGCCGCGTCACCGACGTTCGGAATGTCGGCCGTCACTTCCTCCGGACCAAGCTTCGTATCGCGCGCGACACACGTCAGCTCCTCGATATGAATCGTCGTAAACCGATCTTCCTCAACAACACGCTCGGAGATCAGGATCGAGTCCTCGAAGTTGTAACCGTTCCAGGGCATGAATGCGACGAGGAGATTCTGGCCGAGTGCGAGCTCGCCCATCGATGTGGAAGGGCCGTCCGCCAGAACGTCGTTACACTCGATCTTGTCACCGGATTTCACGAGTGGCCGCTGATTGATGCACGTGTTCTGATTCGAGCGCGTGTACTTCGTCAGGTTGTAGATGTCGACTCCAGCCTCTCCGGCCTCAGTCTCCTCATCCTTGACCCGCACGACGATGCGCGAGGCGTCCACGGAGTCGACGACGCCGCCGCGGCGCGCAACAACCGTTACACCAGAGTCGACAGCAACGGCCCGCTCCATACCCGTACCCACGAGCGGCGTCTGGGTCCGCAGCGTCGGCACAGCCTGACGCTGCATGTTCGAGCCCATCAAGGCACGGTTAGCGTCGTCGTGCTCGAGGAACGGAATCAGCGAGGCAGCTGCCGAGACGATCTGCTTCGGCGAGACGTCCATGTACTGAATCTGGTCTGGCGGCAGCAGCGCGAACTCGTTCTGATACCGAGCGGACACGAGATCCTCCTCGAAGGCGCCTTTCGCGGACAGAGTCGCGTTGGCCTGCGCGATGACGAACTGGCCCTCTTCGATCGCCGATAGATACTCGATCTGGCTGGTGACCTTGCCCTTGACGACCTTGCGATAGGGCGTCTCGAGAAATCCGTACTCGTTGGTACGCGCGTACACGGCCAGCGAGTTGATCAGGCCGATGTTCGGTCCTTCCGGCGTCTCGATCGGGCAGACTCGACCGTAGTGTGTCGGATGGACATCGCGAACCTCGAAGCCGGCGCGCTCGCGCGTCAAGCCGCCAGGACCCAGCGCGGATACACGGCGCTTGTGGGTGACCTCCGAGAGCGGGTTGTTCTGATCCATGAACTGCGAGAGCTGGCTCGAGCCGAAGAACTCTTTCACAGCCGCCGCGACAGGCTTCGCGTTGATCATCTCTTGCGGCATGAGACCTTCGGACTCGGCGAGCGTCAGGCGCTCCTTTACGGCCCGCTCGACACGAACGAGACCGATACGGAACGCATTTTCGGCCATCTCGCCGACACTGCGAATTCTGCGGTTACCGAGATGATCGATATCGTCGACCGTGCCATTGCCATTGCGAATGTCGATGAGCGTCTTGAGCACGTCAGTGATGTCTTCCTTGCTCAGAATACCCTCACCCTCAGATTCGGACCGACCGACGCGTCGGTTGAATTTCATGCGGCCAACGGCCGAGAGGTCGTAGCGCTCAGGATTGAAGAACAAGTTCTGAAACAGGTTCTCCGCTGCCTCTTTGGTGGGCGGCTCACCCGGGCGCATCATTCGGTAGATCTCCACGAGCGCCTCGAGCCGCGTACTGGTCGAATCAATTCGCAGCGTGTTGGAAATGAATGCGCCGCGGTCGAGATCGTTGACGTAGAGCGTCTCGATTTTCTTCACACCGGACTCGATGAGTTTCTCCACGATTTCGGTCGTGAGCTCCTCGTTCGCGCTCGCGATGACCTCGCCGGTTTCCTCATCAACGATGTCGTGACCCAGAATGCGGCCTGCGAGATACTCAGGCTCGACCGAGAGATGCTTGACCTTCGCCTCCTCGAGCTGACGGACGTGGCGAATCGTGATGCGACGGCCCTTTTCGACGATGACCTTGCGGCCCGCCACGATGTCGAATGCTGCCGTCTCACCACGCAGTCGTTCCGGCACGAGCTCGAGCTTGATGCCCTTCGACGACACGATGAATTCGTTCTTCTCGAAAAACATATCGAGAATTTCCTGGTCCGTGTACTCGAGACTCCGCAGAATGATCGTCACGGGCAGCTTTCGACGCCTGTCGATGCGAACGAACATGCAATCCTTGGGGTCGAACTCGAAGTCCAGCCAGGAACCGCGATACGGAATGACTCTGGCGGAGAACAGTAACTTCCCGGAAGAATGCGTCTTGCCCTTATCGTGGTCGAAAAACACTCCCGGCGAGCGGTGCAGCTGCGAGACAATGACGCGTTCCGTGCCGTTGATGACAAACGTGCCGTGCTCGGTCATGAGCGGCATCTCGCCAAGATAGACTTCCTGCTCGCGAACGTCTTTGACTTTCTTCTGCGAGCCCGTCGCCTCTTTGTCATAGATGACGAGACGCACGAGGACACGCAGCGGTGCGGCGTAGGTCATACCCCTGAGCTGACACTCCTTGACGTCGAACACGGGCTCGCCGAGCCTGTAACTCACATACTCC